>CALEIL010000390.1 GCA_937876435.1 uncultured Bacteroidota bacterium | reverse complement strand
TGCTCTGTCGCTTATAAATTCTGCCCTTCCGCTACTAATATCCGGCGGCTCAAAGTGGCTTTCATCCAGCCAGCCGCCTATGGGCCAGTGAATCACGGTTAATTCATGATTTTCTATTACAACCGATAGCGTATAAGTAGACAGTGTTCCGGTTCTGGGATAATGGTTTTGTACTACGGCGCAGTAATATCCATCTAAATAACCTTCAATACCTTCCTATAAAGCAGCTCTGGCAAGTTGATCCGGTTCATCGCTATTAGCAAGCGTCCTATCCCTCGTTTCTGATTTTATTAATCGTTTCGGTACTTAAAATCCAATCAATTCCTTTTTTATCTAACCCCTTGATTAGTTTTTTATCTCCTGTCCAAAGTGGTGAACCTAATTCTAAACTAAGTGCTATACTCATGACGCTTGATTTCGACCGCTTTCTGCGGAGAAAAATAGCCACTATCTTCATCGAAAATACTCGCCATAGCTATGACTATGTCTGCGTTTTTCTTTTCGATATTGACCATTTTTCTCTGCACATCTAACCCCGGTACGGGCCCGTATGGGCCGGTCAAACCAAAACGCCACGAGTATAATTCTTTAACCCGATTCTCAAATAATAAGTTCATCGAAGGTCTGATCCGGATAAAAGAAGATCAGAAAATCCAATAGGAGAACTTCGATAATACCCTTCCAAAGCGAATCATTGGTGATCATGATCCACTAATATAGGGAATGTTGTAGAAATTACAGACTTAAACCTACCTGAAGAGACCTTGTAGCAGCTTATTGCAATAAGATTTTAAAATATCAATAATATATTTTAAAAATAATCTACAAATAATTTGAATGAATCATTATAAAGTGTAAATTGCAAAATTCAAACAAACTCCATTGAGAGTCTGATTTATTTATCATCTAAAAATTTTAATATGTTCAATCAAATTTTTCAATTAAAAAGGGGGGGGTAGCCTTGTAAATTCTGTTTTTAGCAGATATGTGACATTCCATTTAAACGATACACGTTTAGATTGGATCGGTTTCGTAAATGATGAAAATGATTATTGCGAAGGATTGGATTATTATGAACCGGGTAATTTGTCAGAATATATTGATGGCTGCAATTAAATCGATAGTATTCTTTAATTTATGGAGTCGTCTCAATCATTATTGTACAGCAAGAATAGCTTCTACTATTCTATTTATTTGGGTTTTGCTTTTTTCTATCAATGAAGTATTTTCACAAGATGATTGTGGAATAGCTGTTATGACTGATGATCTGGTGACCATGATTCCGGATCTTCCGCAATATATGCTAAATGACAGTACGGGCATTCTTTGCGGTGGACCAGGTTACACTCTACAATACAGTCCTGATTTTGAATTTACCGATCCGGATCCATCCACACCGACCGGGCTGCGACTATTGGTGTTCACAGCCCGGCCGGATGTCGATGGCTGGGTCAGCCTGGATCAATTGCGCGATCATCCCGACCTCCTGAAGGACGTGGACGGTGAACCCTTGGTGGTGGGGACGGATAGTTCGTATTGGGTAGGCCGGATATCATCCCACGAAATCCTATTTGGAATACCTCCCCCTCTACGAGTATGGCTGGGGCCCGTCATCGTGCACGATGCGGAATCAACGACAAACTCTTCTTATTTTGAAAACGAGAATTGCATATATATAAGAGCAAATAACCTTTTTTCTATTATTATAGTGGATCATGTCAGTTCGCAGCCTCGTTATTTATCCTATAATCGGGAACTGGAGCAATTCATTTTTAAGATGGAGGGTGGCTTACCAGAATATGATCCGGAAACGTTTGACTATACTTTTGGTGTTCTCAATACACTGACCGGAGACACTCTGGAACTCATCCGGCATTCTGACCGGGTTTTTGGCTTCAAGCCCGTAGGTCTCAAAGGCATATATGACTTATATACCGGTACAGCAAATGGACCGAGTTGTGGGGGAGCTATTACCGGTTTACCATTATCCATCCCTCAGCCCATTCTGTTTATCCCGGACACCACCTCCTATGCGGGTGAAGAAGTTTGCCTGCCGGTGACGGTCGGGGAATTCGTCGACATCGACTCGTTCACCTTCACCCTGGACTGGGACCCTGAAGTATTGGATTTCAATACGGTCACGGCTATAGACTGGACTGCGTTTACGTCCGGTGAATTTTCTTATAACTATCACCCGGGTGATGACTTTGTTACCATTACGTGGAGTGGCGGAGACGGGCCGGTGACCCTGCCGGATGGAGCGGTCTTACTGGAGCTTTGCCTGGATGTGACCGGGAATAACGGAGATCACAGCCCCGTCCTTTCGACCGGTACCGACAACCGAATCTATATAGGAGCCGAATACCTCGAGCCGCGGATCATAGAGGGATCCGTCCGAGTGGTAACGGATAATTTTGTCGATCTGTCGTACACCGTGATCAGTTGTGGCCAGGGCTTAAGAGACCGGGTCAATCTTTTGTTTTCGATCGTCGGGAAATATCCGCCGTTTTCAGTGACATTCGATCCCATTGTGGGACGTGATTTGGTTCTGGAAAGCAACCGGGACACCTTGCATATCATTCCGGAAGGGACCTATACGATCACGGTGACGGATGCCATGGGAAATGTCGGCATGAAGGTCAATCAGGTGATCGAAGACCCGAGTGGCAGGGTCGATTTTTCCATCGATGAGGATCTGACGCGACCCCCTCTGTGCCATGGCGGGGATGACGGTCAGATTGTTCTTGACCTGGATGGTGATCCGAAGCAGGTAACCATCGGATATAGTCGCCCGGGCGGTGATACTATTTTGGTGGAAGATGATTTGATTGCCGGCCTGGAAGCCGGAGATTATCAGCTTTGGGCGGTGAACCATGATGGATGCAGGGATACGATCGTTCGGACGGTTAATCTGTCAGAGCCGGCCCGGTTGGCTATTGAGGTGGAGAATGTGGAACTCAGTTGCGCCGATAGCGGCATTTTAGTGCATTTTTCAGAGGGTGTATCCGGTGGTACGGGTCGTACTTCTTATTCATTGAATGGTGGGATGTTCGTAGATATTTCTGTTGATTCGATTCTGACCGACGGTGAATATACCGTAGTTGTGGCTGACGAAAACGGCTGTACGGCTACAGAAGATTTCCGGGTACAGCCGGTTTCTTCGGATTTGTCTTTTGAATTTGACGTGGACGGTGACAGCCTGCATGTGAAGGACGGCGAGATATTTGAATTGATAGCTGACGTGGACGGTCCGGATCCTGACCTGGAATATGACTGGCAGCAAAATGGGGGAGAATTACTGGCAGCCAATAGAAACCGGGCTCGCTTTGCATTTCATAATGATGGGATGGTCAGGCTGACTATTACCGATGGGATGAAATGTACTTACAGCGACAGCATTCCCGTGGACGTCCTGACGGAAGAAGAGGATCAGGAGGAAGATAAAAAAGCCGTGATTACGATGGCGAACATTATCACACCCAATCGGGACGGGCAAAACGAACGGATGACGCTATGGCCGGTGGAATCCATTCGATCGGTCGATCAGATGAGTGTATACGACCGGTATGGTAATGTGATATGGTCCCGTCAGAATCTGGATCCCCTGCGATTATCCGAGACGGGCTGGAATGGTCTGTCAGGTAGTGGTGAGGTTGTCTTGCCGGGCATATATCTGGTGGTAGCCGACATCGCCATGGATGACGGTGAAATAATCAAGGTTTTTGGTGATGTACTGGTAGTTCGATAAGATAATAGTTTGAATATTGGATTTTTGAACGCACAATCGTAGGAGGAAAGATTAGATTTAACAGGGGAGTGTTTTAATCTTCCATCTCAGCTTTTACTTTATCGACAAATTCTTGACTGACGTCCAGTACTTCACATATGAAAGAATCAGGAAGTCCTTTCAAGATCATATTCTTGGCGATCTGAACTT
>CALEIL010000389.1 GCA_937876435.1 uncultured Bacteroidota bacterium | reverse complement strand
GTCGGCGTATATTCCCGATATCCACGCCCGGTTTCGCAAAAACACCAACGACAGTCAAAACCTGCGTCTGGCCAGGTGGATCACCGTTCTGATCGGAGTGGCGGGGACCAGTTCTGCCATGTACATCGCGGCCGCCAACGTGGAGTATATTTTTGATTTTTTCCAGGAAGTCCTGGGGTTGTTTGGTGGAGGTCTGGCCGGGATTTTTATTTTGGCTGTATTCTTGCGAAAAGCGAACGCTACGGGTGCCATTACCGGTTTGTTTGGCAGCGCGGTGGTGACCTGGGTGGTCCGTTCCCAAACCGACATAACCGTGTATTTGTACGCAGCTGTAGGAGTAATCAGTTGTGTGGTGATCGGCTATCTGGTCAGCCTGTTGGTGGGGAACGATGGCAACCATAAAGCTCTGACCTACGCCCAACTAGTCAAGAATGGCTCTGATGAATAAGGGAGAGACATTCTGAAAAGGGCGGATCGTTGGAAGACTCGGGCTGGTCTTTTTCCCCTGGAGCTTCAACTATTCCGGAGCTGCAGACACGCCCGGGGTATACAAAATTTGTCCCCCGATAGAGGATCCTAAACAGGATTGCTCAGAAGGTCCGATCTATCGTATTTATTATTTCGGAAAATCGGGATGGGACTTCACTTCTTCTATCTGCAGCCTGTGACGAGCGGTATGGCCCGGGATAAACAGGGCAAATTGATACGCATCCACGGCTCCGAACGGGGCGTCCATGATGCGGTTGCGCAAACCCTCCATGTCAAACCGGTTTACGTATTCCAGGATTTCGGTGTTATACATCTTGAGCTCCTCCAACCTGCCATCCACGTCGATCGCACTATTGGTGGCGGGTTCTAGATCTTCCGAGGTTTTAACTTTATAGTCCCGGTTGGTCATGGAGGCCAAAAGTTCCTCATCCTTCATTTCGACTTCCGATTTACGTTCGGGATTTTCCGGAGCGTCCAGAGTGGTTTTTAAATAGTCAAAAAGCTTGGGTGCAGTCAGCGTAATGTGTTCCACGCATTGAGCGACGGACCACTTGTCTGGCGCGGCCTTGAATTGCAGTTGGTTATCGGTCAGTCCCTTGACGGAATTCACCAAATTGGTATACGTTTCATCGTAATACGAGGCCAGTTCCTTTAGGTCAGGTTCAGGACTCTTTTGTGCTTCCAGAACGGTCTTCAGATTTTGGGTTCCCGTTTCAAAATCTTCATTGAAATCCATAAACAGTCCTATCAGATTCCATGGGTAGGGTGATCTGCCCTGGATGCCCCAGGTCACTTCAGTCTTGTCAGCGTCCACCTCTTGAAGGCTAAAATATCCTCTGGCGGGTTCCCCGAAAGCAAATTTCAATTCCGACAAGACCGAATCCTCATTGGATATTTTTGTGATGGTTTGCGACCCATTGCCTACGACATCGCTCTCCCACTTTAGGACATACCCCTCTGTACCATCCACCCCTTCAGAAGAGGTACGGATGTCCGGATCCATCATAAACCATACTCCAAAATTCTGTTGATTTTGGACCTGTCTGACGTAATCAAAAACCTCATGCTTCGGTTTGTCGATCACTACCTTACTTTCACCTTTAAATTCTTTGGGAACGAAGAGCGCCATCACGAGCGGAATCGCAATGATCACTATTACGACGATGAGAATTTTTTTCAAAGTCTTCATAATTCTTAGTATTTAATTATTTCCGAATTGCACTTTCATTTGCTTGTTGATCTGCTTTATTGCAATTTATTGGGATGCCTATTTGACCGGAACACCTCTATTTCCTGAAAGATATTTCAATTATATATTTTGAAATATACAAATTGGAATTCGAAATTTAATTATATTTTGTGTTAAAATCTGGTAAATCGGGTGTTCAATTATTCTTTAGTCGGAAAATTAATCATCCAATACACCCCATAGCGGTCTTTAAAGGATCCGAAATAATCCCCCCAGAACATATCCTCCATGGGCATTTCAATTTCACCGTCTTTGGATAGCCCGTTGAACAGCCGATCTGCTTCTTCGCGTGATTCGGGTGTAACAGAAATGTAATTGCTATTGCCCTGATGAAGCACGTGGCCCAGGCTGGGGACGATATCCGAAGCCATTAAAAATTGGTTTTTTCCAATCTTTATGGAAACGTGCATGGCTCGATCGCGTTCTTCATCCGATAGATCTTCAGATCCTGGCGCATCGCTCATTTTTTGAATAAAAAATTCCCCTCCGAATATGGAGTGGTAAAACCGTAATGCTTCCTCGGCATTCCCATCGAAATTCAAATAAGGATTGAGTGTCATAATTTTAAGTTGGTTTTGAATTTTACATTAGTTCGAAAGCTAAAGTAAAACCAAAATTTTAAACCAAACTTGTCATATGGCAAGAAAAATCAATCAGGAGATATCCTTTCTAATTCTGCTGAAGGAGGTGTCGGTAATCCCCAAATAACTGGCAATGTTTTTCAACGGAGCGTGCAACACCACCTGCGGCTTTTCCTGAATCAGACGCATATAACGGTCCCTGGCAGATATCGATACCATATCCAGACTCCGCTGTTTGAATTGGAACAGACTATTGGACATCCACAGTCGACCCCATTCCGCAAAACCATCTATGGAATGGAAAAGCTCCTGAAATACATCGTAATCGATTTTCCAGCACGTGGAATCTTTTAACGCCTGAATGTTTTCTGAAGTAGGCGTTCTTTGAAATAGCGACAACACCTCGATGATAATGTCGTGGTCGCAAAAGAAATCGGTGGTAATGTCTTTCCCGTTGACGTCGTAAAGGAAGGATCGCATCAATCCCTCTTCCATGATCATATAATTTTGGGCTCGTTCACCTTGCCTGAGGATGAAATCCCCCTTTTGGAACGCGACTTTTTGGTGGGCGTCGATGATCTGAGTCAATTCCCCTGGACGGATGCGAGGGTGGTTGTAGACCTGAGATAATATTTCTGATTTCATTCAAAAACCCGATTTTGACGAATCAAATTAGTCTATTTCGCAAAGTTGGACAAACTGCCGCGATAACCAATTTGTTCTAGCCGTTCACGAAGTGCCCGACTATGAATTCCGGCACGAACACTCGTGATGCTCGCTGATGTATCGGATGGATTCCTTACACAGTTCCCGGAGCACAGAAAGATCAATATCCGAAAGTCTTTTTACATAGATACAGGCTTTGCCCATTTTAAATTTTCCAAGATCTTCCAACAGCGATTGGCTCTTTTCGGTGTCCGAGTATACGTAGAGCGATATGTCCGATTTCCGGGGAGAGAAGCCTAACACAGGAGCATCACCTTCGTGTCCACTCGCATATTTGTAATGGTAAGTTCCAAATCCGATAATCGATGGTCCCCACATTTTGGGTTCTTCACCTGACCATTCCCTCAGGAGTTCTATGAGTCGAAAACTATCGTCCCTTTTCCATTCCTGCTGGACGAATTCATGTACAAATTCGGTCACGTCTTTTCCAGTGTAAGAGGTCTTGTTTTTTGCCATGGCTTTAATTTAGTTAATTAACCGTTATTTTACTGTTTTTTGTGCACAGGAATGGTCCTGCCATTTTTCCATACCTGGTATACCGTTTTGAGATTTTCGATATCCTCGATCGGGTTTTCATTAAGAATCACAAAACTGGCTTTACTCCCTACGGAAATTTGTCCGATGGGTAGATCAAAAGCCTTCGCGGCGTTTCCGGTGGCCGTCCTGAGAATCTCGATGTTGGATAACCCGGCAGTTTTATACAACTTGAGTTCCAGAAAATAATCCCCTCCAAAATCCATCTGACCCTCCTGTGCGTCGGTACCTGCTACGATCAAAACCCCTGCTTCGTGCATTTTTTTGATAATCCCGGCTCTCTGGGAGGAATCCAGCAGATGACTGGTCACCCAGTCCCGGATAAATGGAGGCGCATTATCCATCGATTTCAACGAAAATCCTGCCGTAGGTACCACGAAAATTTCTTTCCCGGCCAGCCAGGTGTAGAAATTTTCCGGTACGGGAAGATCCTCCTTATAATCCGGCATGTGTACAAAACCATCCGGGCTGAATTGGCCGATCTCCATCATATCTTTTATTGAATTGGCGTGAATGACTACTTTCATCCCCTTTTGGTGAGAATATTCAATCAATTCTCTGATTTGATCGTAGTCTAAGGACGGTAATGCCGGCGATCCCATCCATTCATGATGATCACGAACTACTTTAATGTAATCCACATTATTTTTGATCCGGTGATCCACCCAATCCTGAATTGAAAGGTTTTCGTCTATGGTCTCCATATCCGGGCTGAATTGATTGGGATGGCCACCAGGGACAGTGGCAGCATGGCCAGCGCCGTACAAAGTAGAGAATCCGGCGGAGTCTTTGTATTTCGTCTTCCACTCCAGTTCCCTGTCTTCCTCTCCGGTGTGCATATTCAGTAGAGTCAAGATTCCCACGGGAGGACCTTCCTTCATCTGCTCCACAGTGGATACGTGGACGTGAGCATTGACCATGCCAGGGATAATATATTTACCAGACAGGTCGATCAGAGAATCCCCTTTCATTTCTTCAGAACTTATGGTGGCAATCGTATCGTGGTGGATGCCAATATTGACGATTCCATGATACGTATCTCCGTCGAACAAACCTACGTTTTGCAATACCAGATCGTAATTGGCCGGACTGGAACAGCCAATTACCAGGGGAATCAAAGTTGCTATCCAAATTTTCATTTTTTCAAAATTTTGCACGATCAGGGTCTCCCGAGGTCGATCTTGCCATCCGATTCGACAGCAAAATCGTATGATTTTTACACGAAATCAGGGTTGCAGGCGGGTTTTTTTCCATTCTCCGTTGATTCGTTCATATAATATTCGGTCGTGAAAGCGGGTTGGTTTAAAATCTAAAAACTCGATTCTCAAGGGTTCAATCGCATAGCCACCCCAATCTTCAGGTCTTGGCAGAGTTTGATCTGCAAAACTGGATTTGATTTCTTCGTAGGTGCGATTCAGTACCTCCGGAATGGGTAAAGGTTGTCCCTGTTGGCTCACCATGGATACGATCTGGCTTTCTCTGTTGCGTTCGGCGAAGTATTTATCTGCCTCTTCCCGTTCCAGTATTTTGGCCCTCCCCTGAATTCTGATCTGTCGACCGGAGGCAGTCCACCAGAAGGTCAAAGCGACCTGATTTACCAGGGCCAGCTCCATTCCTTTCCTGGAAGATAAAGACCCGGTGATGATAAAATTGTTGTCTTTCAGCTCTTTGAGAGCGACAAATCGGGCGTTGGGGTAGCCGTCTGTTCCGATAGTAGACAGGCAACACGCTGAAGGGATGCGATCTTTTGATATTTCGAGCTCTTCGCTCAACCAGTGGCGGAATTTAATGAGAGGATCCATATCGTTTCCATTCCAAAATGGTTCGGGATGACAAGTTAACATTTTATTATAGATTTATCTGCCAAATCCCGAATTTAGCCTGATGTATAATTAGGCTATAATATAATGGTATATATACCAATATACTACCCCATTGAACTTTGGGCAAAAGCGTTCAAAAGCAGGCAGAATATAGAGACACGGTGTGGTATATTTACTACCTGGTATTCTATAATATCATCGAAAAATAGAGTACGTTTTCGTATATATTCGGGGCGTAAATACGGAAATCCCTAAGAGGTATACACGAATCCGGATGCTTCTTAAATGAATTGAATACACAATAGGCGTGGCTACCTGGTATCAGAGACCATATGCCCCTAAATGGAAGATGTATATTTAATAGCGAACAGGCCCAGAATTACTTGATCCTGTCAATGGCATTTATCAATTTATCCCTGATCTCGTTGGCAATCTCCGACAATCCTTCATTGCTTACGGCTTGCATGGAGGCGACCGGATCTACAGCCGCTATTTCTATCCCTTCTGCCAGTTCCTGAACGATGACATTGCACGGTAACATGGTCCCGATTTTGTCTTCCGTCTGAAGGGCTTTATAAGCGAATGGTGGATTGCATGCTCCGAGAATAGTGTACGGACGAAAGTCTACGTCAAGTT
Source organism: uncultured Bacteroidota bacterium (assembly GCA_937876435.1). Lineage (GTDB taxonomy): Bacteria > Bacteroidota > Bacteroidia > Chitinophagales > Saprospiraceae > Membranihabitans. Next base: position 12,854 of record CALEIL010000389.1, on the reverse strand, counting down.
TCTTCTTCATGGTGGCCCTTATATCGATTTCCGTCAGAATCCCGAATCCTTCCGATTTGAGAGATTCCGTGACCAGTCCGATTGCCTGGTCAAAAGTTTTGTGTTTCAAAAGTGTGGAATGATAATACGACATAATATTTAGTTTAATTTAATTTATTCCCATCAAGAGGGCAACCCCCAGAGTCGAAAATGACCGGCCACCGTAAAATCTTTTGAACCGATCACACCTCATCCAGGACCAAACCGTCCCGCACTTCATCCTGACCACGTCCCTGCCTCACCAGAATTTTGTTTTCCCCTCCTCTTTTGGATTTTCAAAACGTAAAGTTCACATTTACAGACCAGATTGTGCCAGGAGTCTGGAAAGGCTCATGACTTCCGCTCACCGAGCGGTTCAGATGTTGGTAATAGCCTTCGTCGTGTAAATTGTTAACACCTGGGCTGATCAGAATGTTCTGCGTCATCCAGTAAACAGCTTATATGCCCGGCACATTAGAGGAAGACGTCATCGTTTCACCAAACTCTTCTGAAATTCTTTCTTGTTCGGATACGTATCGAAAGATAATTTCTGGTTGGAGCCGATCTTTCAGAAAAATACCCTGCAAGGCTTACCGGAAGTCCAAAGGTGCAATTTTAGGCAGCGGTTCGTCACGCTCCCGCTCCGCTGAGCCGTGGCCAGCCAGATTCCGGTTGTGGATCGAATGGTCAATTTCCTTCAAATCCCCGGCGCTGAAGCTCGGCTTAAGTTGAGTGGTTCACGCTTTGGTCTTAGTCTGGACAAATTCGGAAGCTGAAATTTGAATATCCACTGTGTTCAATGACATCCTGCCCGACAGGACGTAGTCATAAAACTGACCATCTATCTGATACTCCGCAAAAAATCCGTTCTTCAGGATCCGGCCATTCTGCCAGACCTTGTCTTCCAAAGATTTTCCGGCTATGGGTCCTGGTAGCATTTCCCGGTATCAAATGCCATCGGCGCCTTCCATTTTAAGGTCTGTCCTGGCGTACAGCTTATTATTTCCCAAATTCCAGACTCCTTCGGTTCTGCCATCGATGTTGTATGTGTTGGCGTTGGTTTTGGCAATGAACATTCTGGGATCCCCAGGCCCGTCCCATATCGGAGCGCATGGGGTCCCTTCAGAATCCCGATTCGGTCCATCATATTGGAGGCCACACACCATCATCAGTCATTTTTGGTCGTAATTCATAGGATTTACACCGGTTTGCACCCGCAATTCGGTTGTTAAATTTGTCCCATTGGAAGTCCTTTTTTTTCGGTCCTGCGCTCTACTTTTGAATGCTTTTTAGCTGCATCCTGAGCTGACTCATATAATTTTGTTTGACGGGCTCTCGAAGTCGCTGGTAGGCTCCGGTAAAAAATCGGTGGGCATCCAAAAATCGAATCTGATACTGGATCCAGGATGCTTCATCGGCTTCCAGCTTATGGTACGATATGAGTTCCTGACGAAGTTGTCCTCCGATCCGGTAAAAGTCATTTTCGCCCAGGTAGCTGAGATCAGCATCACAAATGATCTCCGCCAGAATATTGGTTGGATGATGGGGAATTTTTGTGGCAAGGATTAAGTCGCAAATCGACTCAATATCATCTTTTGGGAAATCGTAATCGGATAAAACGGCACGAGCCATTTCACAACTTCTCTCTTCATGGTTATCATAGCTCTGGACAAATCCGATATCGTGAAACAAGGCAGCGATTTTCACCAAATACCTCGCAAAATCGGGGATGTTTTCTTCGTCACACAGCCAATCGACGGACTGGATGACCCGGATCGTGTGTTCCTTGTTGTGGTATAGCAGATCGGAGGATAATCCTTCCTCCATCAACCGGAACGCTTCCCTTTCCAGGTTGGATAATACATCGGTCCTGGAATTGATCATGATTGGTCTTCGGGGTTTTCATCGAGATGTGCATACGGCATTAACTGATGCCGGACATCTTCGGTCACCACCTGGTCGGTATAATCCCGGCCGATTTTCACCAGTTTGTCGTAAGATTTCCAATCCAATATCCCTATTTTATTGATCGGAGGATGCAAATGGAGGTCAGCTTTTTGCGTCAGTTCTTCGTATTTACTGTAGCTGGCCAGAACAAAAGACTCCATGATGAGCGTCGTAATGGAGGGAACTTTATACTTTTTCTTTCCGAGGTATTTGTCTTTGAGGTACGACCAGGACTCCGGAACTACGTCGTATTCCAGCTTGTACTTTTTAGTAGAATGCAGCGTGACGGCTATTTTTTTGCCAATGGGAAATTTCTCCATAGAATCGATTGGTAAATTTTCCAACAGAGCGCCGTCCACGTACAAGGAGTTTTTACTCACCGCTGGTGGAAAGATACCGGGTAGCGCCACGCTGGCCCTCATGGCTACATTGACAGGTCCGGTTTTGAAGATCACTTTCTTCTTTTCCGTGAGATCCGACGCTACATAAATGCTATTGATCCAGGTATCCTCTATGTTGTACTGGCCAAAATGGCTTTCCAGAAAATCATCGAGATCCCTACCTTTCATCAGTGAAATGACAGGTGCCACATTCATGTTTTTTCGCCTCGTAGGTGCTTTCCGGGCCAATTTGCTTCCGTGTGCCTCCAGTTCTTCATCGGAGAGATCGAGAGCCCCCAACACCGTGAAAAAGGTTCCGATGCTGGTGCCTGAGAAAAAGTCAATAGGTATGCCTTTTCCCCGTAAACTGAGAATAATTCCCCCATGAGCCAAACCCCTGGCTCCTCCTCCTGAGAGCGCAATGCCGATGGCATGACCCGATATAAATCTGGCGAGACGTTCTACATCCGAATGGCGATCCATTCTCATATGATGATGCAGTTCCAGCGTCCGGTTTTTCAGAAACCGGGCCGTATTGACCGGTAAATGATCACCATGGGGGTGCAGCAGAACCAGGTTTTTCCTGGTAAGCTGATATTCCAGACGATCGCTGAAGAGTTTTACTTCAGTCGGTGTCAGCTCCTCAGGCTCGTCAAAGTCTTTGAGCAGATAAAATACATCCGCCAGCGCTATCACCTTATCTCTCCAGTAAGTCTCATTTTCCTGCGCGTGAAAAATAATATAATCAGACGTATTTTCAATCATATCCAGTTCCTTGTGCAACCGGATTTTGATTTCGTCGTGATCCGTCAGGGATAAAAACTCCTCAGAGGTTATTCCCACCTTTCCAGCAATGGTTTCCAGATCCAGATACGTGATTTTGCCAAATATTCCGAGACTGGATATTAAACGATCCAAAAATTGTGCTTTAAGAGGGGAATGGTGGCTGCTCAGGATCACGACGTTTTTCCGCCGGACCAGGGTTTTACCCTTTGAGTTTTGATCGGCCCTTCTGATAATCGTTTTGGCTACATTGAGAATCAATACAGGGTACTGATTGCCAAGGTTGTAAAGCATCTCTCTGGACAACCGGATCAGAACCGAATCCCTGGCCGCAAAAACGTGAGCGGTACGGGGTTGTTCAGCTATGACACCGATTTCCCCAACCGCCTGGCCAGGGATGATCTCCCCCAGAATCCGGGTTTCACCTGTATTGTTTTCATGAACTGCCGTCAGACGACCGTAAACTAAAAAATAGATGTGATTGGATTCTTCCCCTTGATGTATCATCTGTTTTCCCGCCGACATCTGCATCCAGTCAAAAAGCGGATACAGACTTTCAAACTGGGCATCTGTCAGATCACCAAATATGGTGGAGATAATTTCACGAATGTAATTTTGATCCGTCGAAAGGTGTGATATATTCCTGTATTGATCCATTTTTCTTACGGGTTCATTTAATAAACTCAGGGCTAAGAATCAACCTCACTGCGAATTTTTAATTTGAGTCAGTGCATTTTGCAGCGCCTCCTCCATCCATTGGATTTGCTCCGGTGTGGCAGAGTTGGCGTCAAAATGGATTTTATCCATCGCAAAACCATTGTCGGAAATGGAAAAATATGGGTTGGTGGTCATCTCTTTTGGTTTTCGCAATCCCAATATTTCATAGACTTCTATGGGATGTGGGATTCCTTTGATTTGGATGGAATGGTTGAAATGAGATATAAAATCGTCGGACAATAAATTTTTGGTCACCGAACTTGTCAGTATCCCATTGGGTGCTGAAAGCGATTCCAGCCGGCTGGCGATATTCACATTGCCTCCGATAATGGTATAGTCCATCCTGTTTTCTGATCCAAAATTTCCCACGGTGCAATATCCGCTGTGGATGCCCATTCTTACTTTGAGTCCCTGTGCTATTCCCTTTTGGATCCAATCCTGATTGGTGTTCAGGACTTTCTCCCTCATATCCAGAGCCATCCGGCAGCAATCCCTGGCGTGGGTCTGATCATCCGAATATTCCGGATCACCAAAAAATATCATAATCGCGTCTCCGATAAATTTATCAATGGTCCCTCCATACTGGATCGCTATCTGAGCCATATCATTGAGGTAAGCATTCAGGAGGGAAGACAAAATCTCCGGATCAGCCCGGTTTGAAATTTCTGTAAATCCTACGATATCGGAAAAAAAGATCGTCAGAAATTTTCTCTGGTACTTCAGGGATGCATCCTGGGGTTTGCCTACGATGAGCTTGTACAATTGTGGGGAGAGATACTTTCTGAGTTGCTGGATCAGGTTGGTGATTTTCTGATTTTTTTGTTCCAACTCATTTTCGATGATGCTATTATGCTCAGCGATTGTCTCGTATAGGATCTTCAAATCACGTATCTCATCCAGCAGGGATTGTTTTTCCCGATTCCAATCCGGTTTATCTGTGTTATTTTTTTTATTCTGCTGAGTCATAAGTGATCGATCAAACCCCTTATTCTTTAATTTCTACCTCGTTCCATAGCTTTTTGAAGTTGGCGATGGATTTTTGTTGCCATGAAATGGAATCACTTTTGAGGACGGTTATTTTGGGATTCCCCATTTTCTTGCAATTTAGGATAAAAAGACTCAATGTGGTAATACCTGAACTATTGAGAAACCGAAGGGATTGTAAGTCCATGATCAGTTCGGTGGGTGATGATTCGGTGGATTCCCTGAGGAATTCAGCCACTACATCGTATTCTTTCATATTGGCCAGGCGCATCGAACCTTCGAAGGTAAGGATTGAATCTGAAGGGGTATAAATTATCGTTGATTCTCCTGCGTTTAATGTCTTCATTATTGCTTTATTGTTCAATATAATAATATGTTTGAATCGTCACTTTGTACTGCCCGATATCCTCTATGTACTGGAACTGGGCGCCGATCTTAATGTCGTAATCTTTCAATAAAAGTAACAAACCTATTCCAGAGTCTGAAGACTCGGCTGGTTTACTAGTCAAAGTTTCAAAATAAAACTCGTCAAGATCTTCTGCTTCAGTGAGTGATTTTAGATGTTGTTTCAGTTTTTGAAAATGCAGTTTGGGGGCATAATTCTCGGTTTGAATCTTCAGTACTGTATCGTACAATTTCATATGGATCCTGACGTCCCGGTCTCGTTTCACTGAATATTTGGTCGCATTTTCGATAAGTTCGTTAACGATAGTCGAGATTATATTTTCCTGGACGACGGGATGTTCCTGGGTGAAGGCATAAAAAGAAGCAACAAAATCTGCCATGATCCCACACCGTTTCCAGTAGGTGATGAGATCGATAGGTTTGACTCTGACAAACAAATCCCCCTCTGCTGGCATGGAATCAGGGATTACGTCAAATTCTCCAATGGTATCAATACGCATATTATATTATTTTACATATAAATGAAAGGACCTCGCTAAAGATCCGGTTTGTTAAGGGGCACTCATTTACTTGTGCGTCGTACAATCATCAGGGAAATATCATCCATTATTTTTTGACTCCCTGTAAACTGGTAAATACTGTTAAATATGATGTCCACCATTTCCTTTACGTTCATAGCACTGTTTTGACTAAATAATTTCTCCAGACGTTCTTCGCCAAAGAATTCTCCCTGTGAATTTTCTGCTTCCGTCAATCCGTCCGTATACAACAGCAGGACGTCATTTTCAGAAAAATCAATTCGCATTTCATTGACGTGGGGCTCGATATCTTCTATCAGACCTACGTATATCCCGAGATCATCGGTGGAGATGACCTCCACAGCGCCGGACGTATTATTGTATTTTAAAATCTGTTCGTGTTGCCCGCACACAGTGACATGGTTTTCCCGGATTCTGGCCAGGGATATCGTGAGATTTCTGATGTCATCCATCCTGTTGCGGATATTTCGGTACATGACCGTATTGATCCGGTTCAGAGCCGCGGTGAGCGACACGTTGTTATTGCCTGTGTCCAGGAGGGTCCGGATCGTACTCTGGACCATCAACATGACCAGTCCCGACTGCAATCCATGATCGGTCACGTCGCCTATGGCGAGCACTACGGAACCATCCTCCTGGGGGAGGACTTCATAAAAATCACCTCCAACTTCCGTAGCTGGATCCATCCTGGCTGCGATTTCCAGGTTTTTTATCTGGTTGAATTCTTCCAATTTGGGCAGCAGGGTCATTTGAATTTTGCGCGCGACATCAAGTTCAAGGCCCATCCGCATATTTTCATTCTGGAGGTTGTTCTTTTCGCGGGATGCGATCGATATTTTATCGATCACGGCAGGAATGACGCTGAGTACCTTGGAGATCATATTGGATTCATAGAACACGGCTACGAATAGTGTGATCATATAGACAAACCAAACTCCGACGAACAGCCCCAGTGGAATAGGTTTAAGTTTTTCCTCAGCCAGGAGTTCCATCCTGGCAACGGCTTCGGGGTCATCCTGGGAAAAAGCTTCCTTAAATTCTTGTACTTCCTGATTGGTCAGGAGGTGGTATTCGAAATTTTCTCCGACGTTGTGATAAGCGATAAACAGGCTGATGGAGCTGATTATAAACCAACCGATAGCCGCATTACGCCCAATGACCGTGCCGACGATAAAAATCATGATAACTGAAAGTCCAAAATCTATCAATATGCTGGTCGCGGTGTTGATATTGGTGTGGACGATGAGCAGCGACATAATGAGTGAGAAACCAATCGTAGACCACGCTGTAAATTGGTTCATCCATTTGGATTGGGTGCCAATTCCCCACAAAACCCTGGTATTGTAGTACGCGGATATGCCGTTTATGGCCACAAAAATGGGGTATAAAATCAAATCCCGGGCTGGATCGGGAAGACTGCCAAATTCGACCAGTTGAATCACAAAATGCAGAGCAATCGCAAAAATGAACACATAATTGAAACCCGTCAGAATCCTGCGCTTGGTATTCCTGCTGGGTTCGGAAAGCATCAAACTAGCTTCCTCCAATACGTCCATTTTGGGCTTCTCGTCTTGCACTATTTCATCGTTTTTTAAAAATTCTGGTTTGAATTTCTATGGATAGTGTCGGTTCTGTCTTAAAATAACTTTGCTCCGCAATTTCAAATTGGTCCTTGACCTCGCTTCTTTGTCCCAAAAATGAAAACATTCCCCACAGAGACAGTCTGCCAAGCTTCAATCTTCTTTCTTCCATTTCTGCTTTTTGCTCGACGCCGGTATTGTCTACGGTCAAATCATCACTCAGGATGTGTGTGAAGCCTGCCTTTTCCGCCAGTGGCACTATGGAAGACATGACGTTTCTATTGCCTTCATATATCTCGTTGTGGGCCTCTATCAGATCCTTGATTTCTGCCGGACCTTCAAATGTTCCATCGTTGGCGTCTGAAATATACAAAATTCCATCCGGAGATAAAATTCTCCACAGTTCTTTAAGTGCTAAGAAAGGATTGACCAGGTGGATGAACAGGAAACTACAATGGATAATATCCACCGAACATGATTCCAGTTTCGTGTCGTACACCGATCCTACTTTCCATTCCAACCTGCGATGGGCAAACTGTGAATAGGTGATCAATTCATCGCTGATGTCCATTCCCAGAAGTTTCCGATCACTGGCTTCGCTTAGTTTATTCAAAAGGGACAGGTATATTCCAGGGCCGCAACCCATATCAAGAATCGTCTTGTGATTTGGGTATTGGGTTAGCAGATCCTGCCACAGGGAGACCTGCGAATTGAACAACATCCTGGTCTGGTTGGATAAGCGTGGGAGTTCGTCTTCGAGGGAAAGGGGCTTGAGGTATCGGTTGGTCTCATCACCTTTCAGACTCAAATAGTCCTTATATGTGTCGCTTTGTGTCAGGTGAAGCGTGAGATCAGGAAGTTCTACGTTCAGGGTCTCGGATAGTTTTATGCTTTGGAACCTCAAATGAGAGGCCACTTTATCGATCGTCTCCTGGTCATCCATAAGAAGAAGATGTCCCTCGCCAAAATAACCTGAGTAATCTTCATACCGGTTGAACCGGTAGTAGTCCAGATAATGATTTTTGAGATTAACGTGCTGGTCGACCAGCAAGGCAAATATCACATCCGGTTGGAATAGCTCGTACGAACTTCGCATGGCATGCGCCAGAATCAAAGCGGAATATCCCTGATTGCGAAATCTTGGGAGCTCTGCTCTTTTTGAATACTGGATCACATAGGGTCTGTTGGATTTGATCCCCAACTCCTTTCTGATGAAATCATCCTCTCGTTCGAATGGAAATAAACTGACGCTGGAAACCAGTTCACCTCCATCAAATAAACCCAGATGTAATCCTTTCTCATCACCCGCAGAATCTAAAATAGATACGTCAATTCCCTGTTCTTCGAGAAATACCGTTTTTCGAAGAAACTGAATTTGGGATTCGTACTTTTTATATTCTAACCACTTTAAAGTCAGGCGGTTACTTTTCATGTCGTTGTAGATATGCTTCAAACTTCAGGACTATTAATTAGCTGGTCTTTTGGTTTTATTATCTGATCCTTATGAAAAACAATGTTCTGCCGGCCGTGGTTTACAACTACGGTATGCAAAATCTTTCTGCCTTCCCACCTGACGCTGCTGGTGATGAAAGATAAAAATATATATAATTCCTAATAAATATTGCGATCGCCCCCGAAAAAATTTGCGCAAATATATGACTATCCAGCCATGAATTATGTTCATTATCAACTCTTTGAGGTTATTTAAATAATTATTTAGAAAATAAAAAATTGAAAAAACCTATGGACATCCATCCCCTGGGGAAGGATAGCCGAATACCATTCCCCCAGGATGATGAAAATTTAAGATTTTGAAAACTTTTTTACCCGCGCTACAATATAGTAGTTACTTAGCTTATATGCAAATGTCAGGCCAAGGTAACGTTCACCATAACATTTTGCAAATTAAAAGATTTCTTCGAAATTCCATGGTAACACAAAGATTAGTTCAACAGTGCCTAAACTTCAGGAAGTTATATCTCATAATCCTCCCGGGAAGTCCCTTTGCTGAAATGCCGGATATTGTACGTGAAATTGAGCATAAAGTATTGCTGCAGAACGGTATTTTGCCGGTCCTGGATATACAATTCGTTGATGTCTCTGCTGATGTTATTGTTCTCATTGAAGAGATCATATACCTTGACGCTAATCTCTCCCAGATCTTTATTCAGCAATTTTTTACCAAGGCTCATGTTGACCAATAAAACGCTGTTGTTGTATCCATCCGACAACCCTGTATCCATCCGGTGAGAGATGTCCGTCCGGTAGGTAATTCCATTCCAAATAATCCAGTCGGCACTCAGACTGCTCCTTTGATTGAAATACTTGTTATTGAGTTGTGGCTGAAGCGTGTTATCGACCAGGTTGTAGCTGGTACGCGTAGAAAGATTAAAGTCTATTTTGTCGTTGATATTGCTGCTAAATGAAATTCCTGCCCTGATCCCCGTCGATTTGGAAGTATTGGCTACGTCATTGATCACTCCGGGGCGGTGGGTCAGGCCCGCGGCGGTCCAGATATTGAAATTGGATTTTATAAATTTGACCGGTAAGCCGTAATTCATATAGGCCCATAGATTCCAGTATCCGTTCACATTCACCGGTTTTACAAGCTGGGAACCGGATTCCAATCCGATGTCATCGTTCAGAGGGGTGTATTCACGCGCGATAAAGGTACTGTTGGCGATGTAATCTTCGATGACCTGAGTGGATACACCCATGTAAAAAATATTTTCATTTTCAGGATTCCGGGCTTTGAACCGCGCTCGTATTCTATGCGTGTAGGTCTGGTCAAGGTCAGGATTTCCTGTGCTGAGTCGAAGGGGATTGGAATCATTGATCACGTTCTGAAGCTGACTGATGGATGGCTTATTGATATAGGTAAAGTAATTTAATTCTATATTTTTGTTTTGGGTCCAGTTGTAATCCATCCTGAAAGAGGGCTTGAACGCATCGATCGTACGGTCATTCACAAAGGGTGCCGGAAAAAACTGGTTGTTGCGTAAATCTGATCTTTCGTATTCCAGCTCAGCCTGCAACCTCAGCTTTTCGACCTTGTACTGGTACCCGATCTCAGCTTCCTGTGTCAGGTAATAACTCTCAAAAGTATTGCTGAGAGATGTATCCAGATGGAGCAGATCGTTGGGCAAATCGGGATCGTCCAGCACGTCGTACAGAAGCCTGTCCGATTGGTCTATGCGGTTTCCGATTTCATATTCCAGTTCGATCAATCCGTTTTCACCCCATCCTTCGGTAAAGGAGCCTGCTGTCTCCCAGGAGGTTCCCGCTCGATTGTAGGTGGTCTTTTGATTCAAATCCTCGATCGAGGGTTCAGTACTTCTGTAAAAGGCGTTTTGACCCGTTCTGAATGCCAGGTCGTTGTTTTTGTGGTAACCGCCGTTACCGCGTAGTGTCAGGCTACGGCGTGGCTTCAAAAATTTGTGACTGTAATATAATGATCCGGTATAATCATAATTGAGATGGTCATTGGAACGTTGGTTGTTGGTCGAATTGATCGGACTGTTATTGGCCATCGTGTTTCCGTCCATCGAGGTATTGTTGCGGTCATTGGACATATACAATCTTGGAGTAAAGATAAATTTGTTCCGATCGTCCATTTCGTATTCGACCCGGAGATTGACCCTGTGATCCTGATTGATGTTGTCTTGAGTATTGCTTTGATGATATATCTGGCCAGAGTCCGAAGGCAGGATATACTCTCTAGTCAGATGGCTCATCCCTTCATTGGCCCGGTGACTGTAGTGATAACTCCCGTTCACCTCGAGTTTTTCGAGCCATTCATTGTTAAACTGGATTCCGACGCTGTTGGTATTGATGATGCCATCCTGAGTCCGTACGTCATCCTGGCTATTGGGATCAGCCGAATAGGATACCGCATTGACGTTGTTGCTCATTCCCGTCACCGTGATGCGCTGATCATCGTTGAAGAAATTGACGTTGGCACCGAGCTGGTAATGATTATCGGTTCCATAGCCCGCGGTAGTTCTTCCAAATCTGGCTTTTTTACTGTTGGGCTTGGTGACGATATTGATCGTCCTCGCTTCATTCCCGTCATCGAATCCACTGAGTTCTGCCTTATCACTTTTCTTGTCAAAAACCTCAACTTTGTCAATGATTTCAGCGGGCAGGCTTTCCAGGGCCAGTTTGACATTGTTTCCAAAAAATGGTTTTCCATCGATCAGAATCTGTGCTACGTCTTCCCCCTGTGCCTGCAGCTTTCCGTCCTGGATCATGATCCCGGGCATTTTTTCCACCAGATCGATCCCGCTGGCATCGGCCAGGGTCGTGTATGCGCTCGCATTAAACTGGGTGGTGTCTCCCTTTTGAGTACTCATCGTGGCTTCTGCCGTAATATGAACCTGTTCGAGCGTCTGTGCCTGCTGAATCAATGCGATCTCAGGAAGCGAGAGGTCTTCATTCACCTGGACGGAAGAGTAATAGGTTTGATAACCGAGGTATTGAACTTTGATCAGGTACGATCCTCTTTCGATGTTGTCGAGTTTAAAACCCCCGTTGAGATCGGTGGTGGTTCCCGATATAAGGGAGGAATCCTCCGCATTGACCAATGCCACGGTGGCCATCGGAATACCAGTATGATCCATTTGATCCTGGATGGATCCTGTCAATAAATACGATTGAGCGAGCAACGGTGAGACCGATGCGAGAAAAATATAAAATAATAAGGTAAAACGCATCTTATATAGAAGGAATTAGGGTGAATATTAAACAACAACCCTAAAGTTACTAATTTCTCCGGGGTCCCGGAAACGTGGCCAAAATTTAAGTAAAATTTGAGATATCGCATTAGGAATTTTGCAATATGACGGTTATTTTTTTCTCAGTCTCGCTTTGGGCACTTCGATGAAAAAGGACAGCCCCACGTTTTCCATTCTCATCAAAACCCGGTTTTTACCTTTGAATTCGATCAATTCACCAGACAGCCCGGTAAGTTCTCCTCCGATTATTTCGACCTGATCTCCGCGTTCCATGACCTGGTCGGTCATGGTGATCTCCATGTTTTCACCGGTGATGAATTTGAGCAGTTCGATTTGTTCGGAAGGCACGGTAGGTATCTCGTTTGCAAATTGTACAAATCCGAAAACTCCCTCCGTTTCCAAAACACTGGCGAACCGATCTGAGCTGGTCCGCACAAAAACGTAGCCATTGATTAACGGGATCTGGGTTTTCCGTATCCGCCCGGGATATTTCCGGATCGACCACCTGAGGGGTATCCACGATTCGATTTCTTTTTCCTCCAGTTGGCGGACCACCCACTTTTCACTTCTGGTACGTGTCCGGACGGCGTACCAATTGACTGATTCGTCCTGTTTGATCATTTTTTTGATATATAATCGGAGCTTTGCAATCCAACGTTTCCTAATTACCAGAAAATGTGGGCAGCCCCGATTTGACCATACAATATAGCAAATCTAGTGTGCGGAAATTTAAGTAGCTATCAATGTTTTTTAAAATATTTTTTGACA
>CALEIL010000388.1 GCA_937876435.1 uncultured Bacteroidota bacterium | reverse complement strand
TCAAAAAATATTTTAAAAAACATTGATAGCTACTTAAATTTCCGCACACTAGGATTTGGGGGCCACACCTGATGAAGCCCCATATGACATTCTGTAAACTCAGCCTCTCCCTCAGCCATGAAAAGTGAAAATAGTTTGCTGTGCACTTTTCATCTTTTTAAGTATATTGGGGCTTTACTAGTGCACCAAACATTGTTACATGAGAACCTACCGTCTAATTGCCATATCATTTTACCTCTCTTTCTTCTTCATTTCTGCCCGGGGCCAGGAATCACAGGCTCAGGGGAAAATTCCTTTTGAAAAACACGTTTTATCCTCAGAATATTTTTCGGAAGGGGTAGCGGTCGGAGATGTTAATCACGATGGTCTAATCGACGTGATGGCAGGAGCGTATTGGTACGAAGCACCAGACTGGAAACGGCACGAGATCATGGAGGTCAAACAATTTGACAAAACCAAGACGTACAGTAATTCCTTCCTCAATTTTTCTATGGATGTGGATCAGGATGGCTGGATCGATTTGATCCGGGTGGATTGGCCAGGCACCGAGCTGGTATGGCACCAAAACCCCCAGAATAAAAGCGGACACTGGAAGCAACATGTGATTCACGATCATCAGGGCAATGAAAGTCCGGCCCATATCGATGTCAATGGCGATGGACGCAAAGACATCGTCTGCAATGATCCGGAACGGAAACACATTATCTGGCTGGAAGCACCCTCCGAAAAAGGGGATACCGAATGGAAAAAGCACATCATTAGTCAGAAGGAAGGCATCCCCGGTACGCATCAATATACACACGGACTCGGAGTGGCCGATCTCAACTTTGACGGTCGTATGGATGTTTTGATCAATAAAGGCTGGTGGGAAGGTCCGGAAGATCCTTCTCAGGAAGAGTGGACGTTCCATCCGGTGGACTGGGGACCGGATTGTGCTCAAATGTACGTATACGATGTAGATGGAGATAGCGATCCGGACGTGATCAGTTCTTCAGCGCACAATTATGGAATATGGTGGTACGAACAAAAAATCCAAATGGATAATTCCGTCCAATGGATCCAACACCCCATAGATCATTCCTTTTCACAAAGCCATAGTCTGGCTTTTAAAGATGTCAATCTTGATGGATATCCCGACCTGATCACCGGCAAACGACACTACGCACACAACGGACACGATCCGGGAGGAAAAGATCCGGCATTGTTATACTGGTACCAGTATGTCCCTGGCATCATTCCTCAATGGATTCCACATCTCATCGACGATGATTCAGGTTCCGGGCTCAACCTGGTCGTGGAGGATATCAATGGAGATGACAAACTGGATATCGTCACGGCCAATAAAAAAGGGGTATTTGTGTTTCTGCAGAAGTAATACGATGCTAAACATTAGCATCGTTCCAGCATCACAGAAAGAAAGGGAAGTTTTGGACTTTTCGCAATTACATAGGGGAACTGACAAGTCTCTATTTATAGCCCTGGTGTTCAAAGGTGGCATACGAAGTGAATCTTAAAGGGGATCCACGGTTTTCACATTTCGCGTTGTACAGGGAAAATGACCGTGGATCCTGGACTTTAAAGGGTTTGTCGACTCGATTTAGGAAATAGTAGGTAAGAAAGCTGAAGTCTTTTTCATACATTTAGCGTATTGGTATGTTGGGGGCTATGATGCATTTGAGAATTTCAACACCAAAAGAAAATTAAAATTTAAAAAGCAACTAATGGATTTTGTTCGACCAATCCCTACCACTGTCCTCTATTCCAGGATGACAGCCATTTTAATTATGATCCTGTTCCTGGGATTGTACAGTTGTGAACCTGCTGAAGAAGGTGGAATATCGGTAGAGGATAATATGCATATCGTCTTAATCGGGAATAACCTGGGCTCCAGAATGATGAATTTTGGGTATTTTGAAACTGAAATGCACGTCCGGTATCCAGACAAAAATTTATATATCCGCAATATGTGCGATCCCGGCAATACACCGGGATTTAGGCCCCATTCCAGTCGAAATTCCCCCTGGGCATTCCCCGGTGCTGAAAAATTTCAGAATGAAAACGCCAACCCGTCGGGAAGCATAGGTCATTTTCCGACCGAAGACGAATGGATTACCAATCTCAAAGCGGATGTCATCGTAGCCTTTTTCGGGTACAGTGAATCCTTCGAAGGGGAAGCCGGTCTCGATACGTACAAAGCAGAACTGGAAGCTTTTATCAATCATACCAAAAGTATGAATTACAATGGTGATACGTCGACCCAACTGGTCATCGTTTCCCCCATCGCGTTCGAAGACTTATCCGCTCAAAAAGATCTTCCGGACGGTACCGAGATAAATAAAAACCTCCAAATGTACACCGAGGGGATGCAGGAAATCGCTACCGCCCACAACGTGCTGTTTATCGATGCCTTTTCTGCCAGTCAGGATTGGTACAACAATTCCGAAGAAAACCTGACCATAGATGGAAGTCAATTAACTAAAAAAGCGTACCAGCGATTTGGGACATTTCTCACCGATCAGATATTTGGTAAATCAAAGCGACCGGCTGCCGATAAAGAAGCCCTGATTCATCAGGCGGTGAATGAGAAGAACTGGATGTGGCATCAGGATATCAAAATCCCCAATGGGGTTCATGCGTACGGGCGACGGTATGATCCGTTTGGTCCTGCCAATTATCCGTATGAAATTGAAAAAATCCGTCAGATGACCGTGATACGGGATACCGCGATCTGGATAGCTGCTGCTCGAGGTGAAAAAATGGATCTGGCTGCCTCCGATGCGAGGACCCGGAAATTGCCCGAAGTCCAAACGAATTATAAACCCGCAGACGGCGATGCCACGATAGAATATCTGTACGGGGAAGATGCTGAAAATGCGCTAAGGACCGCACCTGGTTATAAGGTGGAGTTGTTTGCATCCGAAGTCGAATTTCCGGAACTGGCGAATCCAGTCCAGATGTCTTTTGACAATAAAGGTCGGTTGTGGGTGGCCGTCATGCCCACCTATCCTCATTACAAACCCGGGGATTCCAAGCCCAATGACAAATTATTGATTCTCGAAGATACCGATGGAGACGGGAAGGCAGACCGGGATATCGTTTTTGCGGACAGCCTTCACCTGCCGGTGGGATTTGAACTGGCCGAAGAAGGGGTGTACGTGTCTCAGGGTACCAACCTCAAGCTCTACACCGATCTGGACGGGGATGACAGGGCGGATACCAGCATTATATTGTTGAGTGGTTTTGATGACCACGATACCCATCATGCGCATAGTGCATACACCGCTGATCCATCCGGAGCGATTTATATGGGGGAAGGAGTTTTCCTCCACACCAATGTCGAAACTTCCTACGGGACAGTCAGAGGGACCAACGGGGGATTTTACCGGTACGCACCCCAATTGCATAAACTCTACCGCATCGCCCAGCTTTCTATCCCCAATCCCTGGGGGATCGCTTTCGACGACTGGGGCCAAAGTTTCTTCGCCGAAACTTCCGGGCCAGCTGTTCGCTGGATGATGCCCGGCACGGTGGTTCCGCTTTACGGTCACGCCAATGACAAATCGTTTGATCTGATCGAACAAGATCACAAGGTAAGACCTACCTCTGGTCTCGAATTTGTCTCCAGCAGGCATTTTCCGGATGAGGTTCAGGGAGACCTCCTGATCAACAACACCATTGGATTCCTGGGTATGAAACAACACAGAATGTTGGATGAAGGAACCGGATATCATAGCAACCACCGCCAGGATCTCGTCTGGAGTGTAGGTGACAAAAACTTCCGTCCGGTAGATATGGAATTTGCACCGGATGGATCACTGTATTTTTTGGATTGGCACAATGTACTGATCGGACATATGCAGCACAACGCGAGGGACCCATTGCGGGATCATGTACACGGCCGGGTTTACCGGATAACCTATCCGGGCCGGCCTCTGGTCGAGCCTGCGGAAATCGATGGAGCCTCCATTCCGGTTCTTCTGGATAACCTCAAACTCCCTGAATTCAGAAGTCGGTACAGAACGAGGAGGGAATTGCGGGGGAGAGATGCAGAATCGGTTTTGCCGGCGCTTCAAAACTGGGTCAATAATCTCGACCGAAACGAACCCCGGTACGAACACCACCTTCTCGAAGCTCTTTGGGTATCCTGGGGATTGGATCAGGTGGATCAACCCCTGCTTCGAAGATTGCTCGAATCCGAAAATTTCCACGTCAGAGCTGCTGCTGTACAGGTATTGCGGTTCACCGGGCACCAGGTCAAAGATCAGGCAGACCTCTTTATGCAAGCGGCACAGGACGACAATGGCCGGGTTCGACTGGAAGCCATCGTCGGAGCAAGCTGGCTGGATGAAGAAATTGGAATGCCCATATTGGAGGAGGCTGCCAAAAAACCGCTCGACAAATGGATCGAAGGTCCATACAAATCGGCCCTGGCTCATATCCAGGGAATTTCGGTCAAAGAGCACGCCGAAAAAGAAAATATCACTCATCTGAAGGGAGCTGAAAAAGATCTTTATCTCAAAGGGAAGGAAATTTATGAAAGGGACGGCTATTGCAGTACCTGCCATCAGGAAGACGGTAAAGGACTCGAAGCCTCAGGATTTCCACCGTTAAACGGTACCAGATGGGTAAATGGTTCGGTCGATCGGTTGATCAAGATTACCCTCAAGGGATTGCTCGGGCCGATCGAAGTGCTCGGAAAAGAATACCCCGGGCAGGTTCCTATGACGCCATTTGGAGGATTGTTAAATGATGAGGAAATAGCGGCAGTACTGACCTATGTCCGGAATTCTTTTGGTAATAAATCTTCGGTTGTCAATCCGGAAGCAGTCAAAAGGGTTCGGGCAGAAATAGCTGATAAGGAAGGATTTTACAACCCGAAAGAATTGTTGGAAGTTCATGCGCTTGAGTAAAAATAAAAAACACTGGGGATTGCTGTTGGCTGGCTCTGTATTGATCATGCCGGAGCTATTAAGTACCCATACGTTCGTGTATTTCACTGATCCGTTTTGGTTGTGGCAGTTCCTGGGCCGCTTACATCCCATGATCGTTCATTTGCCCCTGTCCTTCCTTTTATTAGCGGGAATGCTGGAGCTTGTCACGATCAAAAATTATCGGTCCAGATGGAGGCCAACCATTGAATTGATGCTGTGGGTAGGCGGGATCACCGCCGTCCTATCAGCGGGATTGGGTTATCTGTTGATGGTGCAGGATGGTTATGAAGGAGCCGGGGTGGATATCCATCAAAAACTGGGGATAGCTACAGCAATCCTGAGCGTATTTTGTTTGTGGATGTCCCGAACCAGAAACCTCGAATCCCACAAAAACTGGTTGATCAGCTATAGGTCTACGCTCTTCCTGGCCACCATAACGCTTATCCTGACCGGTCATTTTGGGGCATCCCTGACGCATGGGAATGACTATCTGACCGAAGTCTTGCCCTTGAAGTCGGGCGAAAAAATAGAGGCAGATCTCGATCTTGATTTGTCCGTGTACAACAGGGCGACCGAAGACATTCCGGAACAGGATATGCTCCATCTTCTCACCGCTGTCCGGACTATTTTTGCTCACAGTTGTTACCGGTGCCACAGTTCCGATAAAATCAAAGGCGAACTCCGGCTGGACGAGCGCGAATTTGTCTTTGCGGGGGGAGAAAACGGATCGATCATTCAGGCTGGGGAGCCGGATCAAAGTGAATTGATCAGACGGATCTCTTTGCCTGCGGGTCACGATGACGTGATGCCCAATAAAGGTGATTTATTGAGCAAAGAACAAATTGAAATGGTGGCACTGTGGGTGGAAAAAGGGGCATACTGGCCGGAAAACGCGGACGAGCTAAAGATCTTCAGAAATGCCCCACTGGCACCCCGGATTCCAGAATGGCCGGCAGATACCAGTGAGTTTGCTAACAAAATCGACGTATGGGTGGATGAGTATTTTTCGGAAAAACAGATCCAATGGAAAAAGCCCGTGGATGACCGCACCTATCTCAGGAGGATCTATCTCGACATCGTCGGGTTGACCCCTTCTCCCGAAGAATTGGAACAATTCCAATCGGACACCCGGCCTGATAAAAGAGAAATCTGGGCAAAAAATCTCCTGGACCAGGATGAAGATTATGCTCTTCACTGGCTGACTTTCTGGAATGACATCCTTCGAAACGACTATACTGGTACGGGTTATATCACGGGGGGACGCCACAGCATCACGGACTGGCTGTATCAGGCGCTCTTTGACAACATGCCGTATCAACAAATGGTCCGGGAACTATTGAACCCGGATAACGAATCCAAAGGATTTATTGAAGGAATTCAATGGCGGGGTGTGGTCAATGCAAGTCAGCGGACCGAGATGCAGGCTGCCCAAAATGTAGCACAAGTCATGCTGGGCCTCAATCTCAAATGTGCTTCCTGTCATGACAGTTTTATCAGCGACTGGAAGCTCAGCGATGCCTATGGCTTTGCGAACATATTCTCAGAGACTACTCTGGAAATCAACCGGTGTGACAAACCCACCGGCGAAATGGCCGACACCAGATTGTTGTGGGAAGAGCTGGGTACGATCGACAGCGCTGCGAGTAGGGAGGATCGCCTGGAAGAATTGTCTGTCAAGTTGACGGATACGGACAACGGTCGACTGTATCGGACGATGGTCAACAGAATCTGGGCCCGGTTGACGGGTAGAGGAATCGT
Organism: uncultured Bacteroidota bacterium; assembly: GCA_937876435.1. Classification (GTDB taxonomy): domain Bacteria; phylum Bacteroidota; class Bacteroidia; order Chitinophagales; family Saprospiraceae; genus Membranihabitans. Next base: position 12,066 of record CALEIL010000388.1, on the reverse strand, counting down.
AGAACCGGTCGATGAAATGGATCAGCTACCCTGGAGCCAGGACTTACTGGACTGGCTGGCCATTCATTTTGTAGGAAATGGATTTGACCTTAAAAACCTGATTTATACTATCGTGACGTCCCGAACCTATCAATTGCCGGCGGTTCCGGTCGAAAGTAATCTGGCTCTCCGGAATGAAGATTACCTCTTTAAAGGTCCCGTTTTGAGGAAGATTACGGCGGAGCAATTTTCAGATATGGTCAGTCATCATTTTGGTCCTCTTTTTGTCACGAAAGAAAGCAAATTTAAACCCGCTGACCGGGATACGACCTTTATCAGAGCTTCCCAGGTGGCCAACAATGCCTTTCTTACTGCGTTGGGCCGACCCAACAGGGAGGTAGTCGTGACGACCCGTACCGACCAACCCAATTTGCTTCAGGCGCTTGAACTGACCAACGGCGAGAGGTTGCTCCATTCTCTGACCGAAGGCGCTGAAAAATGGGCGGAAGAATTCCAGGATGCCGATTCATTGATACAGCGTACATATATGGAACTATTGGGGCGAAATCCTTCTTCGGACGAACTGGAGATTGCCTCTCAGGCACTAGGTGATTCACCCAAAACAGATGAAATACAGGACTTTTTCTGGTCCATGGTTTTGCATCCGGAGGTGCAATTTATCAATTGAGCTAATCCCGGAGATGAGATTGACACGGCATCCAGATGAAAAAGATTAAAATATTTGTAAATTAGTCCCATGTCCAACATAGAAAACAGAAGATCCTTTCTTAAAAAACTATCGGCGGCCAGCATAGCCACCATGGCTGCCGGGGCTCCGATCTCTGGTCTTTTATCTTCCTGCGACAGAAGTTCTGCCGCCCGTATTCCCTCGACTGCTGATTCTGTAATATGGATTTTTATGGCCGGAGGAATGGCTCATACGGAAACTTTTGACCCTAAAAGATTTACCCCATTCCGTAAAGGCATGGAGGGAAATGAAGTACTGAGTACCTTCTCTGCTGTTCCCACGGCGTTGGATGGTATTCAATTTTCAGAGGGTCTGGAATCTATTGGCAGCATTATGGACCGGGGTAGCCTGATAAGATCTTACGTGGCTGCAGATCTGGGTCACATCCTTCATACCCGTCACCAATTTCATTTTCACACCTGTTATGAACCGCCTCAGGCATTCAATGTACCCCATATCGGTTCGTGGATCTCGCATGAACTCGGTCCGGTCAACGAAGTCATTCCGGCTTTTATCAACATAGGGCAGAGGTTTGACGTGGGAGAAGGAGAAGAGCTCAAAGCATACCACACGGCCGGTTTCCTGGGGGATGAATACGGACCTTTTTTGATTCCCGATCCCACTAAAGGGCTGGAAAGTGTTCGTCCACCGGTAGGAATGTCCGAATCCCGGTTTGAAAAACGCCATCAGTTGTACAATCAGCTCGTCAGCGAGAGTCAAATGGGTGAGTACGGAAGTGATTACCAAAAGGAGTCTCTGAAAGCATCCATGGAACAGGCTTACAGGTTACTCAAATCACCCGAAGCAGCCGCGTTTAACCTGCAAAATGAGCCCAAAGAATCCTATGATATTTACAATACCGGGAAGTTTGGTTTGGGCTGTTTGATGGCACGCCGCCTGGTTGACCAGGGTGCACGATTCGTCAGCGTGACGTCTGAATACGTCCCTTTTATGGGTTGGGATACCCACGAAAACGGCCATACCCGGGCGGCCGAAATGAAAAAACAAATCGATGGTCCCGTTTCACAATTGATAAAAGACCTGGATGAAAGTGGCCGGCTTGATCGCACCCTGATTATTCTGGCCAGTGAGTTTAGCCGGGATATGATGGTCGAGGGAAGACCCGATAAAACGGTGAAGGAACAGGTGAATCAACCCGATATTTTGGATGAAATGAAGCATTATGGGATGCACAGGCATTTTACGGACGGTTGTTCCGTATTGATGTTTGGCGGAGGCATCAAAAGGGGATTTGTCTACGGTAAAACGGCCGATGAGCGCCCCTGTAAGACCATTGAAAAACCGATCTATATTCAGGATATTCATCAGACGATTTACCATGCTCTGGGCATACCACCGGATACGCACTATATGATCGAAAAGAGGCCTTTTTATACTACTCCTGAGGAGGCTGGAAAAGCTGAGCTGGATTTATTTGCCTAGTGTGCGGAAATTTAAGTAGCTATCAATGTTTTTTAAAATATTTTTTGACAGATCAAGGCGCGACGACCGCGGTATAGCCGGGGTTATATAACGGAGGAGCAACGATGAGATGTCAAAAAAGATGAAGAAAAACATGATATGTATTTAGATTTTCGTGCACTAGTGCACCAGGCACCACCATTGTTTTCGTCTCGTCCAATGGACCACGACCCGAGGTCACCACTCATTCTTTCCCCGAACCGTCATTTCATCCACGGGGATGGATATGGTAAAAACCCGGAAGAATTTCCAGTTCAAACATTGTGGGATACACTCAAAAACCAAATATGAACGTTTGTATCAGGAAAGTGTAAAAATTCTATTAAAAAGATCCCAATTCCCTTAATTCCTAAGCTTTATCCAATCCCATAGAATGAGTCTGAAAAAAGATATTGATGAATTGCTGCAGGCGGAGGTGATTAGCGGCCAAACCGCTGAGAGGATCCGTAAGTATTACGAAGAAACTTCCGGGTCGGCCAATCACAGGATCATTCTTATTTTCGGAATTCTTGGGGCACTGCTGAGTGGAATGGGGGTCATCCTCATTATGGCCTACAATTGGGTAGATCTGACCACCCAAACGAAATCAATCATTTCCTTTTTCCCGCTTTTTATCGCCCAAATGGCCGGCCTATACACCCTGTGGCGCCGCCGGGGACAAAGGGAGTGGCATGAAAGCAGTGGGGTGGCGATTTTCGTAGCGATGGGTGCGTGCCTTTTTCTCATCAGTCAGATATTTCATTACCCCGGAGCACCGACCTATCTGGTTCTGACCTGGATGTTGCTGACCGTACTGGTACCCTATATCCTGGATTCCGGATCAACGTCCTTGTTGTACCTTATAGGTATCACCTGGTACGCCAGTTCGCTCAGCTATTTTACATATCCGTATTCCGAGGCCTGGATGTATTGGCTGCTCCTCCTCGCAATCGTTCCTTATTACATATTTCTGACCCGGAAACGCTTCCAAAGTTTTATCACCACTCTTCATCACTGGGTCATCCCCATTTCCCTGACGATCATTCTCGGAGGTTTTACGATGGATCATGGGATATGGATGTACATCGCTTATTTTAGCATGTTTGGTCTGTTTTTTATCCTGGGAAATACCCCTCCATTTACTCAATATGCAAAAATGCAAAACGGGTATTATATGGTGGGGCAGATGGGTACGGCCATTATGCTGATTATGCTGAGTTTCAAATGGTTTTGGAAAAGATTACCGGAGAATCTTCATCCTGTGGAAGAGACCTGGATGGCTCCTGAATTTTGGATTGCAGCAATCCTGACTCTTGGTGCCTGTCTGTTCCTGATCGCCCGGGTCAGAAAATTCAATGGAATGATCAGGGAGCCATTCGCCTATATATTTCTGCTCTTTATCGTTTGTTTTGTAATCGGGACCCAGTCTGAGTATGCGTATATTTTGATCAATATTCTCATTCTTTTTGTTGGAATCTATACCATCCGAAAGGGGAACAAGACCGGAGATTTTACAGAACTCAATTTCGGTCTTTTGATATTCACCGTTTTGATATTCAGCCGGTTTTTTGACTCCAACATCAGTTTTCTACTCCGTGGACTGGCCTTTATTTTGGTGGGTGCGGGATTCTTTTTTGTGAATTACAGCATGTATCGAAAAAAAATTGCCCATGAAAAGTAAAGCGTTTATAATATCCCTTTTCGTGGTTATGGTAGCCGTACAGTGGCTCGTACCACTCCGGATGATCCGGGGCAGCCAGGTCACTTTGAGTACGGGAAATGAATATAAGTTCAAGCTGGCACCCGTCGATCCTGAAGATCCGTTTCGGGGAAAATATCTGAACCTTGCGTTCGAAGCCAATCAGGTTAAGGTGATCCCTCCCCCACAATGGTCACCGGGAGATAAAGGGTTTGCGATATTGGAAGAGGATGACAAGGGCTTCGCCCGGATCAGGGAACTGGTGATGGACAAACCGACCGCTGATTCCAATTTCATTCAGGTAAGAGTCCAAAATGTAGTAGGGGAAGATCCCATGACGGTATACGTTCAGTATCCGTTTGATCGATATTACATCAATGAAAGAATGGCACGCCCCATCGAAGAAATGATTTTTGAAAATCAATCCGACACCACCAGATTAAATTATGCACTCGTGCGGGTCAACTCGGGCCAGGCTGCGTTGGAAAAGCTCTATCTGGATGACATACCGCTGGAAGAATGGTACAAGCGTCTGCCAAAAGGGGACGTTCCGGAAAAAATCCCCCAATGAAAAAATCCTGATCTTATAACCAAAGCACTGGGGTACAACGTCAATTTTTCAAGGCAATAGTCCTCCAAGATTTGTTATAGGCACAAACATCGCAGATACCAGGTTTACGGTACACTATAGAAAATTAAGGCCTGGTGAATTCCATTGAAGGGAATTTATGATGAATAACAGTGGTATTCTCGGAAATATTTACTATCTAACCATGACTGTTTACGGTCCGTTAAAGCGAGGTAATCTTCTAGAGAGAAAAAGAACAAACGATGCTGTATCTTTAAAAGACCAAAACAGAACGCTTTCGCATATTTATTTAGCGCAATGACCTTTAAAATGGAAGACGAAAAATCTATATATCATAATATCGGCTATGTAGCTACTGTGCGTGGAAGCGTGGTGGACCTCCTTTTTGAAAAAAGTCTTCCTTCCATCCATATGGTAGTCAAAACCGGAAAGGATTTCCAAATCATTCTTGAAGTGCAAATGCAACTTGACAATAGGCACATTCGATGCATCGCGCTGACTCCAACCCAGGGTTTGGAACGAGGCATGAGAGCGATTTCGACTAATGCACCTCTGCAAGTGCCTGTAGGCCCGGAAACATTGGGGCATATGTTTGACGTATTTGGAAATACGTTGGACAATTATAAATTGCCCGAAAATATGGATCGGCGTAGTATACACAACCAACCGCCACCTTTGTCAGAGCGATCCACCACTTCTCAGGTTTTTGAAACCGGCATAAAGGCCATCGATGTATTGGTTCCATTGGAACGCGGGGGTAAGGCAGGATTATTTGGTGGGGCCGGTGTGGGAAAAACGGTTTTACTGACCGAACTAATCCACAATATGGTTAAAAAACATCAGGGCGTCAGTATGTTTTGTGGCATTGGGGAACGAAGCAGAGAAGGTCTAGAGCTCTATCAGGAAATGAGGGATGCAGGGGTACTACAGGATATGGTAATGATCTTTGGGCAGATGAACGAACTGCCCGGAGCTCGATTTAGAGTGGGCCATTCGGCATTGACTATGGCAGAGTATTTTCGTGATGATGAACACAAAGACGTGTTGTTGCTAATAGATAATATTTTCCGATTTATCCAGGCGGGTATGGAAGTGTCCGGTTTGCTGGGGCAGATGCCTTCCAGACTTGGGTACCAACCCACAATGAGCACGGAATTATCCCAATTGGAAGAACGGATTTCAAATACCAAAACGGGATCTATTACCTCCATACAAGCCGTTTATGTGCCAGCAGATGACCTCACCGATCCTGCCGCGGTGCACACCTTTTCCCATTTGTCGGCAACCATCACCTTGTCGCGGAAAAGAGCCAGTGAAGGGATGTATCCGGCAATAGATCTGTTGCATTCGGGCTCTAAAATGACTACACCCGTTATCATTGGTGAAAGGCATTACAACATCGCCCAAGCCATTCGAGAGACCCTGGCGGAGTATGATGAACTCAAAGATATTATCGCAATGCTAGGCCTGGAGCAGCTGTCACTTAACGATCAAAAAACGGTAAATCGGGCTCGTAGAATTGAACGATTCCTCACACAACCTTTCTTTACCACAGAACAGTTTAGCCAGTATACAGGGAAAAATGTGAGTCTGAACGATGCTTTGGAGGGATGCGAAAGAATATTGAACGATGAATTCAACGAGTATCCAGAAAGTTATTTCTATATGATAGGGACCATCGATGAAGTCATAGCAAAAGCAGGAGTAAATACCTAAGTTATGAAAGCACCACTCATGCATCTTAAGGTTTTGGTACCATATGGCGTATTTGCGGACATTAAACACGTTAAGAGAATCGTGGTGGAGACGACAGAGGGATCATATGGTATGCTGCCACGAAGATTGGATTGCACCGCAGCCCTGGTGACTGGCATTTTGTTGTATGAAACAGAAAGTGAAGGCGAAAAGTATATTGCGGTAAATGAGGGTATTATGATAAAAGCAGGACAGCAGGTGTCGATATCCGTGCGCTATGCCATCGGGAATACCCCTTTGGGGGAACTTAAAGCTATGGTGGAAAAACAGATGATGGAATTGGATGAATTGGAAATGAATGCTCGTATGGTTATGGCAAAACTTGAAACTGGATTTCTACAGTGCTTTCAAAAATTAAGAGAATAACGTGCAGGACGAAAAACCACACAGCCGTGATTCGTTTGGGAAAATCATAGGCGATAAAGAAAATAGAAAACTGGAGACAAAGCAGGACAATAGAAGCGTGTGGTATGGACTGGGGTTATTTGGGATGATAGGCTGGTCTATTGCCGTGCCAACGGTTTTGGGCATTGCCCTGGGGATATGGTTGGATAAAAACTACGATAATGATTTTTCCTGGACGATAAGTCTTCTGGTAGCAGGATTGATGATCGGATGTGTTTTTGCCTGGAACTGGATCCAAAAAGAAAACAAGGACATATACCGGAAAAATGACGATAATAATGAATGAAGTAATTGGTTTGATATTGGTATTATTAGCTGGGATTTTATTGGGCATTTTGTTTTTTGGAGGTTTGTGGTTTACGGTGCGAAGAGGGCTCAATTCCAAAATGCCCGCTTTGGTATTTTCAGGTAGTTTAATCATAAGAGCTACCCTTGTTTTATTGGGGTTTTATTATGCGGGAGCGAACGATTGGAAAAGGATACTCGTTTGTCTGATTGGTTTTTTGATCGCGAGAACGGTAATCAAACGCTTGACAAATACGGACAATCAGGTAACAGACATCTTAAAAAAAGAGGTGAGCAATGAGACTTAGTCCTGATCAAATAGTATTCTGGGAGTATGGGTTTATCCATATAAACCTGACTATCGTAACCACCTGGGCGCTGATGATACTGCTGGTGGTAGGCGCATGGCTCATTACCCGGAATATGAAGTCAGAAATTAAAAGATCCCGTTGGCAAAACATTTTGGAGATGATCGTTCTCATCATCCGGGATCAAATAAAGGAGATCGGGTTGAAAGAGCCCGATAAATATCTGGGCTTTATCGGCACCTTGTTTTTGTTTATTGCCGTGTCGAGTTTGTTCACCATAGTCCCCTGGTATGAACCGCCTACTGGTTCGCTGTCCACCACAGCGGCATTAGCCCTTTCGGTGTTAATCTCCGTTCCGGTTTTTGGAATAGCTGAAAGCGGATTTAAAGCCTACCTTCGTTCCTTGGCTCAGCCCAATTTCCTGATGTTGCCCTTAAATATCATGGGAGAGATTTCAAGAACCATTTCGTTGGCATTTAGATTGTTTGGGAATATGATGAGTGGTGGTCTGATTGCCAGCATCCTGATCTCGATTGCCCCATTTTTCTTTCCCATAATTATGGACGCCTTAGGACTACTTACGGGCATGTTGCAAGCCTATATATTTGCGATTTTGGCCGCGGTCTATATCGCTGCTGGTATGCAAAATGAAGAGCGAAAAACGGTAAAGTCTGGTTCAGAAAAAGAACTTGACACCCAAATTTAAATGGAGAATCGAGGTATATTTTATGATATAATAAATTTATTGAATCATCGCAAAAATTTAAAATATGGATAGCATAACTATTATTGGATTAGTCTCCATCATCACCGCAGGTATTACAATGGCGATAGGAGGAATGATGCCTTCTATTGCTGAAGGAAAGGCAGTGGTAAGGGCATTGGAATCAATTGCCCAACAACCCGACTCCTCACCAACGATCACACGGACATTATTTATTGGGTTGGCCATGATCGAAACCTCCCTAATTTATTGTTTCGTGATTTCTATGATCCTCATATTTGCGAATCCTTTCTGGAATTACTTCGTAGACTTATAACCTATGGAAATCGATTGGTTTACTGTCATTGCCCAAATAGTCAACTTTCTCATTCTGGTTTGGTTGTTAAAGCGGTTTCTGTATAAACCCGTATTGGCTGCCATTGACCAAAGAGAGAAGAAGATCGCTTCCCAATTGGAGGATGCCGCGAATCAAAAATCCGAAGCGCAAAAGGAAAAGCAGCTTTTTATTCGAAAAAATGAGGAGTTCGATCGGGAACATGCTACCCAGTTGGAGAACGCCAAAAAACGGGTTGAAGCCCAAAAAAAGCGCTTGTATGAGGAAGCTCGGCAGGAAACGAATGAATTGCGGATAAAACTGGAGGATTCGATAAAACAGCAGGAACAAGAATTACAGGAGGCAATCAAACGCAAAACAAAGGAGCAGGTTTTTGCTATCGCCGGTAAAACATTATCCGATTTAGCTAGTGCAGAGCTTGAGGAACAGGTGATCAAGCTATTTATCAAAAAAATGAAGAGTTTGAACGAGGAGGATCATAATATATTTAAACTCGCACTTCAGGCAAGCGAGGAACCCATTCACATCAAAAGTGTTTTTGTGCTCTCTAGAAATTTAAAACAAAGCCTCGAGAGGGCGGTGAATAAGATTGCCGAAAGAGATACCGAATTTGAGTATTCGCTGGAACCAGAGCTAGTGAGTGGAATTGTATTGGAAACAGCAGACTTTCAATTGTCATGGGGTATTGAATCGTACCTGGAGTCAATGAAGTTGGAGAGTATCACCAAATAAGATTACGATGCGACCAACGAACGTAGATCAAATAATAGAAAAAGCGTTCTCGGAGATTGAAGATAGCCGGAAACGTTACGAGCCAGCTATTCAAATCCGCGAAAAGGGAATTGTCAAGAATGTTTCTGCGGGCGTGGCGATCGTCACAGGATTACCTAAGGTGGGTTTTGAGGAGCTGTTGGAATTTCCAAATGATCTATACGGGATGGCCTTTAATTTGGAAAAGGAAGAGATCGGCGTAATCCTTTTCGGTAGAAGTGATCTGATCCAGGCCGGTGATGCCGTGCTGAGAACGTATCGGGTGGCTGATATCCCTGTAGGGGAGGAACTTATTGGGCGGGTGATCGATCCTCTCGGAAACCCAATGGACAATAAAGGTCCGGTATCGTTTCGACAAAGATATCCCATTGAGCGACCTGCGCCACCGATTATGAGCCGCGAGGCGGTTAACGAGCCCCTGCAAACAGGAATTAAAGTGATCGATGCCATCATACCCATCGGCCGTGGTCAGCGGGAATTGATTATGGGGGATCGCCAAACGGGGAAAACGTCGATCGCTGTGGACACGATTATCAATCAACGAGATCAAAACGTAGTATGCGTTTATTGCGCTATCGGACAGCGTACTGCGGCTGTCGCAAGGGTGATTTCAGATTTGACAGATCGTGGAGCCATGGAGTATTCGGTCGTGGTGGTAGCAGAAGGGAATAGCTCGCCCGGTCTACAGTACCTAACCCCGTATGCGGCTACGAGCGTCGCGGAATTTTTTATGGAACAAGGTCGTGACGTATTGATTGTTTACGACGATCTCACCAAACACGCACGCTCCTACCGCGAACTGTCTCTATTATTGCGCAGGCCACCCGGCAGGGAAGCATTCCCCGGGGATATATTTTACATACATTCCAGACTTCTCGAAAGGTCTACCCATTTGAACGAAGCACATGGGGGTGGTTCGCTGACGGCTTTGCCTATCGTAGAAACGCAAGCCCAGGATATCTCGGCGTATATTCCTACTAATATTATTTCCATAACCGATGGTCAGATTTATTTATCCCCAAAATTATTTGAATTGGGATTACTCCCGGCAGTGGATATTGGGATGTCTGTCTCGAGGGTCGGTGGAAAGGCCCAATTGGGTGCGTATAGAAAAATTGCAGGGAACTTAAAACTCGCCTATTCGCAATCAGAAGAACTGGAAACATTTGCACGCTTTGGAACTCGTCTGGACGAGGATACTCAAAAAACGATCGAACGCGGAAAAAGAATCCGAATGGTTTTCAAACAATCGGAAATGCATCCGGTTTCTGTGCCGGAACAATTATTGGTTTTACTGGCTCTGGTTCACGGGGTTTTTGATCCGATACCGATAAAAAAGGTAACAAAAGCAGAGCAACTGATAGGTGAAAAACAACTTGACCTACCGGAACAGGTGCTGGGCCGAATTTTTTCTTCAGAACCCCTGAATGAACAAGATAAAGGTCTGCTGTTGGACTTAGCAAATGAAGCAGTTCAGGCTTTGATCCCCAAAAGCGATGGTGATGACTGATACCCTGGTCAACTTACAAAGAAGAAAACAAAGCGCCGGCGATCTGAATGCGGTGGTACGGACCATGAAGGCTATGGCCATGTCCAATATTACCCAGTATCAAGTGGCTGTCGAATCTTTACAGGAATATTATCGCACTATTTCACTTGGAATATATGCCTGCTTCAAAGAGGGAAGAGTTACGCTTGTATCGGATAACCGTCCTCGAGAAGATACGGTATCTGTAGCTGTTATTTTCGGATCAGACCAGGGATTGGTCGGAAGGTTCAATGATTTAATCCACATGAACGCCCTACAAATTCTGAAAGGCATTCCCGGGCAAAAAGAAGTATGGGCGGTAGGTGAGCGGGTATTTTCCTTGCTTTTAGATGACGACCTTCCCCCCACGAAGTACTTTAGTGTTCCCCATTCGGTTTCTGCCATAACTCCTTTGGTCAATCAGATCCTGATCAATAGCGAACAATATCGGGCGGGAGAACCGGATTATAACTTTTATATTTTCCACAACAAGCCGACGGAGGGGGCAAGTTATGAACAAGAAGGTCAACAGTTATTTCCACCCAATAAGAAATGGGAAGCGGAGATCACGCAAATGAAATGGCCAAATCAGAAAATTCCACAGGTGATCGGAGGGGTTGAACGGACCTTGCGGACATTGATTCGGGAATATCTTTTTGTATCCTTGTATAAAGCCAGCGCAGAATCTTTGGCTGCCGAAAATGCAAGCCGACTAGAAGCCATGGAGCGAGCGGAAGAGAATATTGAGGAGGTGCTGGATGAATTAAATCGGGACTATAACCGCCTTAGACAAAGCACCATCGATGGAGAGCTTTTTGATGTCATAGCTGGATTTGAAGCATTGAGAAAAAGGGATCAATAAACCGTATGGATCAAAATGATCTACAAGGAACCTATGCGTCGTGACCGTTTGCGAATGGAGGAATTACTCAATCTTTTTAAGCTCAATTATCTCACAATCAATATATTGGGGACAATTCTCATTGATTCCAATTTCTTTATATCTCACATTTACCCTATCTCCTGAAAGAAAAGAAATGATCTTTTCCATAGGAACAACCAAGGTATCTCCATTATCAAGTCGAACTTGTTCAGCACAATAATGCAATCCTCCGCTTAGCCAAACCTCTCCCATTTCTTCTCTAATATCACCTGGATTATCCTCTTTATCACATGATAATGCTATCATTAGAATCAATGCTCATAAAATATTTTTTACCATAACTTATTTATGAAGTTTACCATGTTAGTACTTCCAACCCCTTAAGGTAAATCTCTTGATGGGGTACTGCATATTTTCATTCATTAAATTCTTTCGGATATTCAACCATTCCGCTAACTCCATCAAGTCCATTTTCGACCAATTCAATTGCCATACAATTCTCTTTTGGCACATCATAGGGCAATTCTATTCCAAAACTGTCAGCTAGTGTGCGGAAATTTAAGTAGCTATCAATGTTTTTTAAAATATTTTTTGACA
>CALEIL010000387.1 GCA_937876435.1 uncultured Bacteroidota bacterium | reverse complement strand
AGTCAACTATCTGAATGCACTTCAGGGGAAAATGGCGGGTTTGCAGATCGGAGGGAATAGTGGACCCATGGGGGGATCGGCGAAAGTGACCATCCGGGGTCAGTCTTCGATTAGTGGCAATAATAACGCTCTTTTTATAGTAGATGGAGTGCCTCTCGCCAACATGAACCTCAATTCGGTCGGAACCACCGGCGGGCAGGGAACCGGGGGCGGTGGTTTTGACTGGGGCAATCCGGCACAGTTGATCAATTCCAACGATATTTCCAACATCGCCGTGCTCAAAGGTGCTGCAGCTACCGCGTTGTACGGCAGCAGAGGACAAAACGGGGTGATTTATATCACCACCAAAACCGGCGAAGGAGCGGGTAAATTGTCCGTCAGCTACGATATGAATCTCAACTTCGAAAATGTATCTTATTTACCGGAATTTCAAAATTCCTACGGCGGAGGGGGTAGTCAGCAATTTATGAAACTGTACTACAACGAGCATCCCGAGGGTTTTCTTCCTGGAGGGGGAACCTACGACGATAACGACGGAAAAGGGCCCTACGACCTGGTGCCGGACTATGGTGTGGATGAATCCTGGGGACCTGCACTCGATGGCCGGGAAGTGAGACACTACTGGTCCTGGGACGCAGACCGGAACAATCCCAATTTTGGACTGACGGCCCCCTGGGCTCCACATCCTGACAATGCAGAAAAATTCTTTGAAACCGGTGTAGCCCTGTCCAATAACCTGTCCATCGCGAGTAGTGGAGAAAAAGGATCGATCCGGTTTTCACTGGGCCACATCGATCAAAATTTCATCTATCCCAACAGTGAATTGAAGCGATATTTTGTGGGATTGAATACGTCGTATCACTTCAACGATTATCTTTCTTTCAGCGGGGGAATCAATTATGTAAAAGATGGATCCCAGGGAAGACCAGGAACGGGTTTCAATGGCAACAATCCCATGCTTTTTTGGGTGATGTACGGGCAGAGGCAGGTTAACGATGATTACTTTAAGAACTACCAGTACCCGGACGGATCAGAGCAAAGCTGGAACCGGCGCGCCTGGAATATCCAGCGACCAGCGTTTACGCATAGTCCATACTGGGTACAGTACAAAGACTTTCCGACCGATGAGAACCGAAGGTATTTTGGCAACGTAGGTCTGACGCTCAAATTTTCAGACGCGTGGTCCCTCGATACCCGGATTTTTTCGGACGACTATACCCATCTCGATGAACAGAGAATGGCCAAAGGTTTCTTCACTGGGGGGTATATCCGTCGCTCGCTGAATTATAATGAAATCAATTATCAGACCACGCTCAACTACGTCAAAAACTTTGACTCCGATATTAGCCTCAACGGCGTGGCCGGAGGGAATATACTCAGTATCAAATCCTCGCAGGACAACGGGAGTACTTCCGGTGGTCTGCAAAGCGAAGGCGTATATGTACTACAAAATTCGGTTTTACCGGCAGTCGTGAGTTCGAGTTTCCAAAACAAACAGACCAACTCCCTGTTTGCCAGCCTGACGATGGGTTATCAGGATATTTTATACCTGACGGTTTCAGGTCGGAATGACTGGGCCTCAACCCTGTTTCAGACCGGAAACTATTCCTATTTTTATCCATCCGTTTCCGGATCTTTTATTTTTTCTGACCTGATTTCGTCGCCTTCCTTCCTCACCTTTGGAAAGCTGCGTCTTTCGTTTGCACAGGTGGGGAATGATGCTGATCCGTATGCCGTATCTCAATATTATAACTACGTCACTTCCTTCGGTTCGTATCCCCTGCAAACTACCCCCGACTTTCTATTTAATCCGGATCTGAAACCCGAGTTAACCACAGAAGTCGAAACCGGATTGGATTTGCGGTTTCTCAAGGATCGATTGGGCTTGAACGTCACCTACTACAACCGGAATACGATCAATCAGATCTGGAACATCAACATCCCGTCGGAAACCGGATACAGACAAAAAGTGGTGAACGGAGGGGAAATTCAGAACCAGGGCGTTGAATTGTCGCTTTCCTTTGACGTGTTCCAAACCGATAATTTTCAATGGCGATCACAGGTCAATTTTTCACGCAACAGAAATAAAGTACTGAATCTCAACAGTACAAGCGATGAAGTGGGTGGATTGGACCGGTTTATAATAGGGACCGAACGTCGAACACGAAAAGTGTCCATGGTAGCCGAGGTGGGCATGTCGTTAGGTACGATGATGGGAACCGATTATATCTACGATGCCAATGGTAATCCGATCGTAAGTGAAAACGGGGTGTACGCGGTAACTCCTACTCCTGTGGTCATCGGCGATGTGAATCCGGATTATATCGGGGGTTTTCTGAATACGTTTACCTTCAAAAATATATACCTTTCGGGCCTCCTCGACTTCAAGAAGGGAGGTGACTTTTTCTCCTACACCAATTTATACGGAGATAAATCAGGGATGTTTCAGGCCACGGTGGAAAATGGCATCCGTGAAAATGGCATCATAGTGGAAGGGAACAAAGAGGATGGTAGTCCCAATGATGTTTCGATCACAGCCCAGACGCATTTCAACGCCAATGGTGGGAACAGAATCAGTAAGGCCAATTTGTACGATGGAAGTTATATCTACCTGCGGGAACTAAGACTGGGGTATAATATGCCCAAAATGATATCGGGTAAACTGGGTCTGGAAAATATCAGACTGACGCTGACCGGCCGAAATCTGTGGCTGATCAAGAGCAATGCGCCCAATGTGGACCCGGCCAATATTACCAATTCGATTGGGAATCAACTGGGATTTGAAGGTGGAGCGCTCCCCCCGGTACGAACCATCGGCATCAATCTGAATGTCACTCTATAACCAACCAATGAAAATGTACCAAATCGTGGTCCCATGTCACCGAAAGTTAGAGCACCATTACAAAGTATTGAAAAACATGCATTTGATTCTCAGGATACAAAACTCGTCATTATGAAAAACATCATTTTATATATATTCCTGGCTGTATTTTTCAGCTGCAACAATTTTGAAGAGATCAATACGGATCCGGCACGAGCCAGCGAAACACTTCCGGAGTATTTGCTGAGCAATGCTCAAAAGTCAGCCGTGGATGTGGTTTATCATCATTACTACAACGCCCGTCAGGGGATGGCCCTGGCTCAGTACTGGACAGGAACCGACAAAACGGGAGAGAGCAGGTATCTGTATACAGATGATGGATTATGGGGGAACCTGTACGCCCGCTCTCTGGCTGACCTCCAGCAGATACTTCTTTATTATGAGAATAATCCGGACAGTGAAAGCGCTCATACAGTGGCGGTAGTCGAGATCCTCAAAGCATGGATTTTTCATATACTCACCGATGTATACGTCGATATTCCTTACTCTCAGGCTTTGAACGGTAATGAATTTGTTCAGCCCGTTTTTGACTCTGGACAGGATGTGTATGCTTCATTGCTCACGAGCCTTGCCACTCAGATATCCACCCTGGGCACCGAGTCAGGCGCCATCCGCGGTGATATAATTGGCGGAGGAGACCCCGTTCAATGGATAAAATTTGCCAACGCCCTTCGGATGAGAATCGCCCTGCGGATGGTCGATGCGGATGAATCTTCCGCCCGCGCGGTCATTGAGGAAGCCACTCAGAATACCTTTACTGGAGTCGAGGAGGATTTTTATTTTCCTTACGATGAGTCCAGCGAAGTCAATCGGTTTCCATACAACAATGCGGACCGCCCGTTGGTCGAATTTGCGGTGACCACCACACTATTGGATTACCTTCAGGAGGTGGATGATCCCCGGCTGGAAATCTATGCCCGTCCCGATGAAACCAACGGGGATTATATCGGAAAACCCTATGGAAAGGAAGAAAATGCTCCTACGGTTATCGGCCTGTCCAAGCCCGGATCGGCTGCATATAGTGCATCCGCGAAAGGGTATCTGATAGCGTATGCCGAAGTGGCATTTATAAACGCCGAGGCTGCAGCCCGCGGGATGAGTGTGGGTGGAAGTGCTGAGGAGTGGTACGAAAAAGGAATCCGGGCATCGATGAAGCAATGGGGGGTGACCGATGTTGATTCCATCGAAGAATATATACAGCGTGTCCCCTTTGATGGGGGGGAATGGAACGATGTCATTGGCACCCAAAAATGGCTGGCTCTTTACCTTCAGGGAATTCAAGGCTGGTTGGAAAGGCTGAGAATGGATTTTAACAAACCGGGTGGCGAACCCTTGTTTATCGCACCACTGTCCGGCAGCCTCAATCCGGATGTGGATTACCTGCCCACCCGATTGGCCTACCCCTCAGAAACCAGGGTCAACAATGAAGCCAACAGTGAAGCAGCTGCCTCGAGGATCGGCGGAGATTCATTTGCAACGAAGAATTGGTGGGACACTAAATAATAGCTATTTTCGTAAAATTTGATCGTGTAAACCTTGACGAATCGTTGAATTGATGGTGAAGAATTTGTTATTGAGCCTTTTTGTGTTGATGTGGTCGGTAGTTTGTATTGGGCAAAATTTCAAAGCATCGATGTTTGGAATCAAATCCAATGGAACGACCCTGAATACCACTTCCATCCAAAAAGCCATCGATTATATCCACGATCAGGGGGGTGGCGTATTGGAATTTTACGTAGGGAGATATCTGACTGGCACCATCGAGCTCAAATCCAACGTGACCATCCAGTTGCACGAGGGCGCCATTTTGGTGGGCTCTACCAATATCTACGATTACAACATTGAAAATCCCTTTACTTCCCTGGTCTATGCGAATGGGGCAGAGAATATTGGGATTACGGGCAAAGGAGTGATCGATGGTCAGGGTCGAGAGGTAGCGTACAATCTGATCGATCAGATTCACAAGGGCATCCTGGATGACCCGATGAAGTATGACCGCCCGGCCCGGCGACGACCCAGCCTCATTTATTTCAGAGAATGTAAAGGGGTGGAGGTCAAGGGGATTATATT
This sequence comes from uncultured Bacteroidota bacterium, assembly GCA_937876435.1. Taxonomy (GTDB): domain Bacteria; phylum Bacteroidota; class Bacteroidia; order Chitinophagales; family Saprospiraceae; genus Membranihabitans. The sequence goes on along the minus strand of CALEIL010000387.1, from coordinate 13,903 downwards.
GAAAAACGCGGCTTTTTGGGTGCAGATTTATGATCAGTGCGATGGGCTGGTCATCGACGGTACCATGGTGGACAGTAAGGTGTTTTGGAACAACGACGGTCTCGACGTTGTGGATTGTAAAAACGTAATCATATCCAACAATTACATCGATGCCAGCGATGATGGAATCTGCTTCAAGTCACATGATCCGGATCAGATAGGAGATAACGTCCTGGTCTACAACAACGTGGTAAGATCCAGCGCAAATGGGATTAAATTTGGAACCGTATCACGGGGGATCTACAGGAATTTTAAAATAGTGAACAACACGGTGTACGATACTTACCGCTCGGCACTTGCCTTGACCGCTCCGGATGGAGGTATTATTGAAGATATCCTGGTGGACAGTTTGTTCGCTTACAACACCGGCAATCCGATTTATCTGCGCACGGGCGACCGGTGGAGCAAAGGCAAAGGACCGGGTGTGATACGGGATGTCACTATTCAAAATGTTTACGTCGAAGTAGCGGAGAGAAAGCCTGATACTGCTTACCAGTACGAAGGTCCTATCGAGGACTTGCCCAGGAATATTTCACCTTCCGGAATCGTCGGGTTGCCAGGGCATATGATTTCCGATGTTACACTTCGCAATATCGAAATCGTGTACCCGGGTGGTGGAAATCCCCATTACGCTTACAGGGGGACCAAACCGGAAGAGCTGGACAGCATACCGGTGATGAAGGATTCCTATCCAGAGTTTTCTCAGTTTAAAGAATTGCCGGCCTGGGGATTCTACGTGAGGTATGCAGATGGTATTACCTTTGAAAACGTCCATTTGACAGCGTCGGAAAATGATTACAGGCCAGCGGTGGTGATTCAGGAATCCAGCAATATTCAGATGAAAACGGTGGAGTTTAGCGAACCGGGAAAGAACGAAAAGCAGATACACACGTACCGATCTTCTGATGTAAAAATCACACCTTGACATGATCAGTATGCGACCGATGATCTTTATTTTTCTCCTGGCGGTGGTGACGATACCCCTGGCAGCGAAAGACTACGTGGTCCAGTCGTTTGGAATTAAGGGCGACGGGGTGACCGTCAATACAGCTTCGATCCAGTACGCCATCGATTATATTTCCACTCACGGTGGGGGGAGACTGGTATTTACCTCGGGTACTTACCAAACGGGCAGTATCTACCTCAAATCTGACGTGACGTTGCATCTGGAACAAGGAGCGACGTTGTCGAGCACTACAAACCCATTTGATTTTGTGAAGGATCCGGATATTCGGTGGATGGCTATGATCTTTGCGAAATCTCAAAAGAACATTGGAATTACGGGAGAGGGCACGATCGATGGACGGGGATTTGAAACAGCCAATAACATGGTGCAGTACATACATCGAGGGATATACAACGACCCCTTGAATGCGGATCGCCCGAATGAACTGAACAGACCTGAAAACATACATTTTTACAAATGCGAAAATGTCGTAATCAAAGGTATCACGCTGAAAGATCCAGCGAGCTGGAATCAAACCTATGGGCAATGCGTCAATTTATTGGTGGATGGAATCACGGTGGACAGTAAGTCGTACTGGAACAATGACGGCATTGATATCGTAGATTGCGACGGGGTGATCATCAGAAACAGTCATTTTGACGCAGCCGATGATGCCATATGCTTTAAATCCAATAGTCCCGATCAAATCTGCCAGAACGTTGTCGTGGAGAATTGCGTGGCCAGGTCCAGCGCGAGCGGTTTGAAATTTGGGACGGCGTCCTGGGGAGGGTTCCGCAATTTTAAAATCACCAAACTGACCGTTTACGATACGTACCGGTCTGCAATCACTTTTGCGACCGTGGATGGGGGAGTCGTGGAGAATATTGTAGTAGACGGAGTGCGATCTATCAATACCGGAAATGTCCTTTACCTGCGGATCGGCAATCGGCGCGGAAACGATAAAAAACCGGTCATGAAAGATATTGTCATCCGCAATGTATACGCGGAGGTCCCCATCTCAAAGCCCGACGCCGGATATAATATCGAAGGACCTGTGGAAGATTTACCGAGGAATATTTCTCCGGCCAGCATCGTGGGATTGCCGGATCACAGGATCGAGAATGTAGTACTTGAAAATGTTGAAATCGTATATCCTGGTGGCGGGAATCCATATTATGCCAGGGTTGGACTCACGCCGGAAGATTTGAGAAAGGTCCCGGAAATGACTGAAAATTACCCGGAATTTTCTCAATTCAAAGAATTACCCGCGTGGGGGTTTTATCTTTTCGAAATGTGACGTTGCGCGCGGAGTCTCAGGATTACCGGCCGGCCATCGTACTCGATGATATGACCGAAAGTTCGTTCATAGGGACGAAGATTGAAGAGGCCGATAATCCGCTCCCCAAAGAACAGATATTCCAGTTTCGGTCGGAAAATATCCGGATAGAATAAGCATAACACACAGAGTATAGCCATGACAAGATTATTCCTGATTTTCACGCTGGTGTTTTTCATTTTCATGATCCGGGTGGAGGCGAAGGATTACAACGCCTCCCTGTTTGGGATCAGATCGGACGGTCAGACCCTCAACACCGGCTCCATCCAGAAGGCGATAGATTATATCAGTGAACAGGGAGGTGGACGCCTGATGTTTTACGTAGGAAGGTATCTGACAGGATCGATTGAAATGAAATCCAACGTGGTCATTCATCTGGAGGAAGGAGCGGTCCTGGTGGGGGTGCCATCGATCTATGACTATTATCGGCAAGGGGAATTCCGGGCTTTGTTGTATGCACAGGATCAACAGAAGATTGCTTTGACCGGCAAGGGAGTTTTGATGGGAAATGCCAGGACGCTGCAAAAATCATGGGCCAGCCAGATTGAGCGTCAGCATATCATCAGGGAGCAATCGGAAAAGGTGCCCGGATTGATCCATTTTCAGGATTGTGACAGTGTGGTCGTATCAGGGATCCTGATGAAGGACAGTGGGGGTGATGTGATTACTGTGGAACAGTGCCAGAATGTGGAGATAGAAAATACAACCATCCGGAACGGACGTTTCCCGGGAAATGGTCTCGTCTTAACCGGTAATGGAAAGGTGGCGGTGACCGGATCTTATCTGGAAACGGGGGGAAGGGATATGGTCTATGGTGCATCACCGGGCGAAGTGACCATCGTGGACACGAACAGCGAATACGGAGAGGAGCTTGAGGTTCCGTGATGGAACATTTTTTGTCCATAATCCGGTCAGGCTTCCCACTTTAACCCTCGGGTAAGCAGGCTCAATCATTTCGGGTATAATGTTGTTTTTCGTAATATTTATCTATCAGGAAGCGGAAGTAAAAGTATGGATATTTCATACGCAGGCATTAGTTTCACCCCCCCTTCCGTCTGTTTCAATCTTATCCTTAGTGCATAGTTCCAAACGCTTATAAAACGGTTAACCTATTTCAGGCATGGACAAAAAAACTCTTCGCAGATCTGGATTCAGAATATCGGTCGAGCATACCGAAGCTGCGAATGTACGGCTCTTGTTATGGTAAACTATCATTTTTCTCCCAACAAGTACATGGGTTAGCCAGCGAAAGTGTATATTTATCACTCTTAGCCAGATCCACGATCTCGTATTATGTTTCGGAAAGTTATTATCACTTTATCGTTACTTGTCGTTTTCCTGACTTCTTCATTCAGCCAGTCTGCACTGGTAGACCAGGGTCCGGAGGATGAACCTACCAGATACAATATTGTCCTGTTTATTGCGGATGATCTGGGTGCCAATGACATTGGACCGTATGGGAATGTGATCGTACGCACTCCATCCATCGACCGTCTGGCCGGTGAGTCTTTGCTTTTTTCAAATGCCTTTGCAAGTTCTCCCACCTGTTCCCCTTCCAGAGCTTCGATTTTGACCGGTCTGATGCCTTTCCGCAATGGAGCTCACGCAAATCATAGCGGGATTAAATCAGGGATTCGCACCATGCCGGACTACCTGCGTTCCATGGGCTATAAAACCGCATTGGCTGGCAAATATCACATCGGTCCACGAGAATCTTATCCCTTCGAACTAATCCATCATAGCAATGTGCCCGAAGCGGGCAAGGAAGATCAAGGAGTGCTTTGGACCAACCTGGATATGAGTCCGGTGAAGGCATGGTTGTCTGGGGCCGCCAGGAGTGATTCCGCCTTTTTACTGATCGTCAATGACCACAGTCCTCACGTGATATGGCCCGAAGTGCCTGATTATGAACCCTCGATGGTGGATATACCCGTTTATCACGTCGATACCGAAGAAACAAGGTTGTCCCGGGCCCGGTATTACACCGATATCGAAAAAATGGACCGAAATCTCGGAATACTCCTGGAATCTTTGGAGGTCAATGGTTTGGCGGAGAAAACCATCGTTGTGTTCACATCAGACCAGGGTCCGCAATGGGCTTTTGGGAAATGGAATCTTTATGATTATGGTGTCCGCGTTCCTCTATTAATCAAGTGGCCAGCCGTTGTTTCGGGGGGAGGAACAACGGACGCATTGGTTTCTCTTGTGGATTTATTGCCAACATTTGTTGAAATGACAGGGGGTGATGTTCCTTCATTTCCTGAGCAGGTGGATGGAATAAGCCTGGTTCCCTTATTGAGAGGGGAACGCAATCATTCCCGGACTCAGGTTTATGGGACGCATACCGGAGATGGTAACATGAACCGGTCACCCATGAGGATGATCCGAACCGGTCGGTACAAATATATTCTGAATCTGGCCCCGGAAATAGAATATACTACCCACATTGACCTCTCCAAAAACCACGATGGAGGACGTCAGTATTGGGATTCCTGGGTGGATAGGTCTTATGAAACCCAAAGGGCTGCCTGGGTTTTGTGGCGATATCACCACAGACCAGCCGAAGAGCTGTACGACGTCCTGAATGATCCAAATGAATTGTACAACATTTCGGGAGATCCGGCCTACGGAAAGGTGTTGACCAGGTTTCGGGCACAATTGAGTAAATGGAGAAATCGACAGGGAGACGACGAAAACGGTCCGTATACCCCACCAGCCGGCGAAACAAGTTCAGAAATCCCCTATATTTTCAAATAGTGGGACCAGGCGAATAGAGGTAAGGAGCAATCCCGTAGCAAAGTAGTTAAAGTTATAAAATAGGGAAGAATCATGAAAAACAAATCAATTTACAAATCAATAATTCTGATTTCGATTGCAATTCTGATATTTGTTAATGGAGTATTTCCTGAATTTGTAACACAGACTGGTTATACCTATCTCGCATCTTTCCTTGCCATAATATGTGCCATTTCTTTTGCGATGTATGTAGCCCACAACAAAGTGGTCACTAAAAGGACTATTGCTCTTGGTATCGGTCTATTGCTTGTCGTAGTAATGTGGATAATGCAATATTTTAGAGGGATCTTATAGAATGAACTATCTCCAGGTTATAGATGAGAACTCAACTTTCATAGTCCCATTCAAATAGCTTTTCGGTTACGCTCCAAGACAGACCAGATAGGGTGGATATCTTGTTCGATGATTGCCCCATGGAGCTTAATATGCCTGATCTGGAAAAGGCAAATCCATCGCCCGGGAAAGGCATTTTATTACTAGTACCGTTCTTTTATCTGGATTTGAATGGCCATTTTTATGACTGACATTTATTTTGGAATGAGGTTACGTCCGGGCACAATTTTAAAAATTTTACTGTAGATTTGATCAATACATAAGTTTCTATAAAGGGATTCTAATAAAACAAATGATTATGAAAAGAATTGAACTCAGTAAATGGATTGGTGTTTACGCTCTGGTACTGGGATTGTGCGGCTACGCACATACTGCTCCCGGCATCGGGGAAAGTAACTCACCATCGGAAAAACATTCGGTTTTGAATTTCAAAACCAATTTTACTATCGACATTTCCGGTAACGTCACCGACAGTGAAGGGGAAGCTCTGATCGGTGTCAATATTCAGGTCAAAGGAACCAATCTAGGTACATCTACGGATTTGGATGGTCATTTTACTCTGGACGATGTCGCCGAAGACGCTGTCCTGGTAGTGTCATACATCGGATATCAGACTCAGGAAATCCCGGTGGCGGGGCAGACCAACTTATCGATCACTTTGATCACAGATTCCCAACTCCTCGATGAAGTCGTGGTCGTCGGGTATGGTACTCAGAAGAAAACCAATCTGACCGGAGCGGTTTCCGAAATCGGTACAGAGGAGCTTGAAATGAGATCTGTCAACAACGCCACCCAAGCCTTGCAGGGACTGGCTCCTAACTTGAATATAGACGTTAACGCTACCGGTGGAGCGGCAGATGCCGGAATGAATATCAATATCAGGGGAACAGGATCGCTGTCCAGCTCCAGCCCCTACATTTTGATCAACGGGGTGCGGGCTTCCAATTCAGAATTGGCTGCGCTCAATGCCAATGACATCGCCAGTGTATCGGTACTGAAAGATGCGGCCTCTACTGCTATATACGGTGCACAGGCAGCGTTTGGAGTAATCCTGATCGAAACCAAGAAAGGAAGTAAAAATCAACCATTCTCAATTAATTACTCCAATAGTTTTCGGACCAAGAAAAGGATTTACGTGCCTGATTTTGTAGATGCGTTCACCTATGCGGAAGTACTGAACCTGGCCAGCTTCAATTCCACTGGGCAGGTTACTGTAGGTCCCGAACAAATGGAAAAGATCCGCCAATATGCCAATGGCGAGATTACAGAACAAACCGCAGCTGATCCCAATAACCCCAATCAATGGTTGGGGATACAATCCGGAACTTCCGACGGATGGTATTCCGGTTACGCGCATTCCAATTGGTGGGATATCATTTTTAAGGATCAGGAATTTGCCCAAAAACACGATATCAGCGCGAGCGGTGGTGGCGAGAATATCAACTATCACATCTCAGGTAGTTTTTTCCAGGACGACGGAGCACTGAAATACGGTGATCAATTTGAAAATTTCAAAAGATACAACTTTGATGGCTACATCAGTTCTCAGATTACCGATTGGCTGCGTGTGTCCAATAATACCCGGTTTTATCAGGAGAACAATAGCTTCCCGGCCACGTTGGAAGGGGATAGCCGCGGCCGATTGTACCACGATGCCATGCGATTTTCGCCGCTGGCTCCCTGGAAAACTCCCCGTGTACTGGACGCCGATGGCAACGTTCTGGTCGAAGAACAACTCTCTCTTCTGCCAGGATGGCTGGAGAACAACGGATTCAATGCCTACAATGAGGACAACTTTGTGACGAGTTTCCGTTCTGAAGTCACGCTTACCAAAAACCTGGCCCTGAAAGGAGACTTTTCCTTTAAAAAAATCTTCTACGACCGGACCCTGAATTATAGAAAATGGACGCTGACCGGCCCGGATGGCAAACCCTCTATTACCTATCAGGCTAATAACAACCAAATCGAAAAGGACATCCGAAAAACTGATTATGTGTCATTCAACATTTATGCTGATTACAACAAAACGATTGCCAACAATCACAATTTCAACGTATTGGTCGGATATCAGCAGGAAGAAAATGATTACTTCAGAATACTGGCTTCCAAGCGGGATGTGATAGCTGACAACCTAAACTCGCTCAATGTGGCCATTGGAGATGTGATCGGCCCCACCAATCCCATCGATACCTGGAGTACGCTCGGATATTTTGGTCGCTTTTCTTACAATTTTAAAGAAAAGTATCTCTTTGAATTTAATGGCCGGTACGATGGTTCTTCCAAGTTTGAAGACGGTGACCGTTTCGGTTTTTTCCCTTCTGCGGCGATTGGTTACAACATCCACCGGGAGGATTTTTGGGAACCGACATTTGGGAATACCTTCAATCAGTTCAAAGTAAGGCTCTCCTACGGCCAGTTGGGAAATCAAAACGTAGGCAGTTACCTCTACCTTTCCAATATTCCGATCAATACCAGACTAGGCTGGATCGTAGATGGATTGAGACCCAATTATGCGAATATTCCGGGCATCGTCAGTCCGGATATTACCTGGGAGATCACCGCCACAAAGAATTTAGGATTTGATCTGGCCTTTCTCAACAACAGACTGACCTCTACCATCGATATTTATGAAAGAGAAACCGACAATATGTTTGGACCTTCGGGTGCATTGCCCGCCGTACTCGGAACCAATCCACCACGGACCAACAGCGCATCGTTGAAGACCAACGGTTGGGAACTGACCCTCGGTTGGCGTGATGGTGTCGGAGATTTTGACTACCGAGCGAATGTTTTGCTATCGGATAGCAAATCGGTTATTACCAAATATCACAATCCCAATAATGTCATTTACAATCATGATAATGCGAACAATCCTTGGTACGTAGGGGAAGTAATCGGAGAGATCTGGGGCTTTACCGCGGATGATTTATTTCAATCCACCAGCGAAGTGGAAGACTACTTGTCCAACGTGGATCTATCTTACTTCGGAACGGGCTGGCGTCCCGGTGATGTAAAATATCTGGATCTCGATGGGGATGGCGCCGTTAACGTAGGAAGTAATACGGTCGATGCGCCGGGTGATCGACGGATCATAGGAAACAGTGCGCCCCGCTACAGGTTATCCATCAATGGGGGTCTAAGTTGGAAAGGCTTCGATGTAGATGTATTGTTTCAGGGTGTACTCAAAAAGGATTATATGCCAAGTGATTACGCCACTTTGTTCTGGGGTTGGAACAATCGGGGTCATTCCAACGTGACAGAAGCAGTATTGGATTACTGGACAGAAGACAACCCCAATGCCTATCTGCCCATTCCCTTGGATGCAGGTGGGGCAAACGGATTTGGAAAGGATCGCGCCACGTCGACCCGATACCTCCAGGATGCTTCCTACATGAGGTTGAAAAATCTGAGCGTGGGCTATACGATCCCTGCTCATATTATGGCTTCGGTGCCCGCCATAAAAGGATTGAAAGTGTACGCTTCAGGAGAGAACCTGATGACTTTGACCCAGTTATGGGAAAATTTTGATCCGGAACTGGCTGACATTACGGGTTCCGGTCGTATAGGCGATAGCCGGGCATATCCTCTGGCCCGAACGATTAGTTTCGGAGTAAGAGTTCAATTTTAACCTTATAACACATCGAAAATGAAGTATTTAATTATAATATTTTTCGCATCTATATCCTTTATTTCCTGCCATAGCGTATTGGACAAGACGCCGTTGGATGAAATTACGGAAGCGACCTTTTGGAATTCCGCAACCGACATGGAGTTGTATATCAATGTTTTCTATCCTATGCTGAGAGGAAATGTCAATTATCACAACAACGACAATAATAGTGACAATATGCAGCCGATCTCACCCAATAATGTGTTGAGTGGAACCAGATCAATACCTGCTACCGGTGGTGGATGGGGTTGGGCTGATATCAGGCGGATCAATTATTTTCTCGAAAGTTCCCAGGACGTCACCGAAGGAAATCAGGCTGATATCAATCATTATTTGGGGGAAGGTTATTTTTTCCGGGCTCTGCTCTACTTTGACAAGGTCAAGAGATTCGGAGATGTTCCCTGGTACGACAAGGTTTTGAATATTGATTCCGAAGAGTTGTACGCACCCAGAGAGGGCCGGAACATTATCGTGGACCACATCATCACAGACCTGGAAAATGCTATTTCACTTCTCAAAACCAGAAGCGATATAGGGGCTACCCGGATCAATAAGGAAAGTGCCTTGTTGTTTCTGTCCAGAGTATGTCTTTACGAAGGCACATGGGAAAAATATCACGCGGGTACCGCTTTTGGTGTTACGGGTTCTACCGGGGAAAAATACCTCACGCGGGCCGTTCAGGCGGCAGAAGAATTGATGAACATAGCGGGGGCGGAATTGTATTCAACCGGAGATCCGATCAACGATTATTTTGATTTATTTGGCATGGATGATCTGAGTGGGAACACCGAAGCCCTGCTGATTGAGACCGTAGACCCCACGCAGGATCTTGGCACATGGACGTGGACCTATCTCAACGGTCAGCGGGGAAATGGGACAGGCATTACCAAATCATTGGTGCAGGATTACCTGGACATCAATGGAATGCCGATCAGTATCAGTGAATCGTATGTGGGAGATCAGACCCTTGATCAGGTAGTGGAAAACCGGGATCCAAGGCTCAATCAGTCGATGTGGACACCCGGCAAAATATCGATCAGTTCTACACCTCCCGTGATTTTCAATACGCCTCCATTGGAAAAAGGAGGGTCTGATATGTCAACCACAGGGTATATGGTCAGGAAAGGATCCACCACAGATCCGGACCAGAATACGGGTTCATCAACCGATAATTATGGAAAAGTGGATGGGATGGTTTTCCGGTACGGGGAAGTACTTTTGAATTTTGCTGAAGCCAGGGCAGAACTCGGAACACTGACACAGGATGATCTCGACCGTTCCGTCAATCTCCTCCGGGCCCGGGTTGGAATGCCTGAACTTAGCCTGGAAGTGGGATTTGTCGATCCCGATTGGGATTTTCCATCGCTTTCACCCATCATCAATGAAATCAGAAGAGAAAGGAGGGTCGAACTGGCATTCGAGGGCTTCAGACACGATGATTTGATGAGATGGCGGGCCGCCCATGTTTTTCAGAACGACCGACCGAAAGGCGCACGGTTTATTATGGGCGTTTCATTCCCGGCTATCGAAGATCAAATCGCGGGCATAGCTGTGGATGAAAACAGGTATATTGACCGGTACAAATCGGTCATTCCCAACGGGTATTCTTTCGATGAAAGTCGCGATTATTTATTTCCTCTTCCGACTAATGAATTAACTTTGAATGAAAACCTGGTTCAAAATCCGGGTTGGTAGTATTTTGTATTTGTACACCAGGAGATCAAGCCGGCCGGTTTGACAATTTATTGATTTTTATAATTCGCTATGAGAAAGTATACGATTTTGGTTGGATTTTTGTGGGTCGTGTTTCAGTTGCAAGCTCAGTCACCTGAAAAACCTAACGTACTGTTTATCATATCCGATGACCTGACCACAACGGCTTTATCCAGCTATGAAAATACCGTGTCCCGGACCCCAAACATCGATCAACTAGCCTCAGAAGGGGTACGGTACACGAGGACTTATTGCCAGTTTCCAGTGTGCGGACCATCCCGTGCTTCGCTGATGTTTGGGTATTATCCCCACGCCACCACGACCTATGGGTACGTAAGCGGTCGTGACAAGGTCGGCCCGGAACGGAAATCCTGGGCTCAGTTGTTCAAAGACAATGGGTATTACACCGCCCGGGTCAGTAAGATTTTTCATATGGGCGTACCGACCGATATTGAAAAAGGGACCGACGGGACCGATGATGAGGCCTCCTGGTCCGAGCGATTCAACAGTCCCGGTCCGGAATGGCAGGCGGAAGGAGAAGCTGAACTGGTGCAGAATAACCCTTACGGTTTGCTTCCCCGGAAGGGAGGCAATGTGATGACGATCGTCAAAGCAGATGGCGATGACCTGGTTCATTCGGATGGGAAAACGGCTGAAAAAGCTTCAGAATTGATCCGCCAACACAAAAATGAACCCTTTTTTCTGGCGGTAGGATTTGTCCGTCCGCACGTTCCATTTGTGGCCCCGGCCTCCTATTTTGATTCCTATCCGCACCAACAAATGGTACTGCCGCCCCAGGTCATCAATGACTGGGACGATATACCGGAAGCCGGAATCAATTACGTGACAAGTGTAAACTCCAAAATGTCCGAGGAGCAGGAGAAAAAAGCCGTGGCCGGATATTACGCGTCGGTGGCGTATATGGATGCTCAGATCGGGAAGGTTTTAAAAACTCTGAAAGAGGAAGGCCTGGAGGAAAATACCATAGTGATATTCACTTCCGATCATGGGTTTCATCTGGGGGAACACCGGTTCTGGATGAAGGTCAGTCTTCACGAGGAATCAGCGCGGGTGCCTATGATTATCAAAGTGCCCGGAAAGGAACCAGGTGTATGTCATTCGTTGACAGAGCTACTGGATCTATATCCTACCATCGCAGAATTGGCCGGATTGGAATATTCTCCACATATCCAGGGGAAAAGCCTCGTCAACACCCTGGATGATCCCAACGCTTTCGTGAGAGATATGGCTTTTTCGGTGTCGGTGTATCGCGGAGTCAATGCCTTTTTGCTGCGATCAGAAAAATGGGCTTACATCCAATACGGAGAAGACGGAAAAGCAGGCCGTGAATTGTTTGATATGGAACTGGACCCCGGGCAATACAATAACTTAGCCAACAACCCCAAATTTCAGGACGTCGTGGAGATTTTTGAGTCCAGACTCCGGGAAAAGCTTCGGGAAGTGAGAGATAATGATCTGGGGATTGAATACGGAGATCAGTAATGAATGCCAGGTTCTGGATGTTCAAGCATGGTCAGCATGGAAGTGGACCACCTGGAGGCCACGCGATTTGGCTCATGATCGAGTCGAAGGGCCCTGGTCAGAAACCGAGTTTATAAGTGCGTCCTCTGTGAGAGTGATCGCCACTTGTGTGAACTAATGCACCAAATCCTAAATACCAGTATAGGAACTTTCAATTCGGCGCATTAGAGCTAATCCTGGTGTCTGATTTTTATTCCGGGATAAAAAGGCGTGACTGGTCATTATTATTATTTGAGGTTGGAAATTTTCTCTAAACTTAGGAAACTACTTTTAACTTTTGCGGATTTAAGTATGAGAAAGTTTTAGGCATAAAACAAGTGCCAGCGTCTGGAGCCTTTCGAAAATGTGATATCTTGTGACAAATTATCGCAGAGTAACAATATGAATATAACTGTAATCGGTGTATCAGGCGGTAGCGGATCAGGGAAAAGTGTATTTATCCAGGATCTCAAGAATAAATTCAGAGATGAGGAGGTGGCACTCATATCTCAGGATAATTATTACAAACCCAGGGAAACCCAAAAACTGGATCACCGGGGTATCCGAAATTTTGATCTACCTTACAGTATAGATCTGGACGAATTTACACGAGATCTGCAATTATTGAAAGAGGGATATATTGTTAGCCGGGAAGAATACAGTTTCAACAATCCCCTGGCTACGCCGGGTAGCATTACGGTTCGACCCGCTCCTGTGATCCTGGTTGAAGGGTTATTTATTTTTTCTCATCGACCCATCTGGGATCTGCTTGACTTGAGAGTTTTCATCCAGGCGTCGGACAGTCAGAGATTATCCCGAAGGATCGTCCGCGATCAAATGGAACGAAATTATCCACTCGAGGATGTTCTTTACAGATACGAACATCACGTATTACCTGCCTATAAAGCCTACATCGAGCCTTTTCATGATAAAGTTGACCTCATTATCAACAATTATACTCATTATCGGCCAGGCATGAACGTACTGGAAGCCTACATCAGAGAACAGATTCGTAATTGAATAAAATTTTGGATGAAAAAAGTGCGCTGTCACTCTTTATTGTCAGGATTTTGATCTTTTGGATGACGCTTCCCTGCACCTCCTGGTTTTCTGCTAAATCCGGGTTTGCCGGACCTGCTCGTATTCCCTGAATGACCTTTATCAGTTTTTCTCTGGCCCGCAGAATCCGATTTGTTCCATTTCCTGGATGATCCAGATTGATCCCCAAATCCTGGTTTGTCCCATTTCTTAGGTGGGCCGGATCTACCACCTGATCCGGGTTTATCCCATTTTCTGGGGGAGTCCGGTTTATCTCCTGATCTGGGTTTGTCCCACTTCCCGGGGGAGTTCGGTCTGTCACCGGGTTTGGGTTTATCCCATTTTCTTGGGGAGTCCGGTCTATCGCCTGATCTGGGTTTGTCCCACTTCCCGGGGGAGTTCGGTCTGTCACCGGGTTTGGGTTTATCCCATTTTCTTGGGGAGTCCGGTCTATCGCCTGATCTGGGTTTGTCCCACTTCCCGGGGGAGTTCGGTCTGTCACCGGGTTTGG
>CALEIL010000386.1 GCA_937876435.1 uncultured Bacteroidota bacterium | reverse complement strand
CCGGTCATCTTACTGATGCCTGAGAGGTGCCAGTCATTATCCTCCAATTCCACCCTTTCGCCTCCCTCGTTCTTCTTTCCACGCCAGTTCTCTGCCGGAATTTCGTATTTATTGGTGACCTTCCATTCCAGATCCGTGGAGCCATACACGTCTACCCGTCCCGACATATCGTCCGATGTAAATATAAACCGGCCCGCTTTGCGACCGGAGGTATCCTGCTTCATGTCCATGTCACCTGGACTGTGCAGCAACCAGGACCACTCGACCGGGTCTTCAGACACCAACTCATCGTATACCACGACAATATCCGGATACAGCATCAAAATGTGCCGGTCAAAATTTTTCAAACCGTGATCCACCTTACCACCGTGTTGTTCGCTATGATAGGCCTGGCTCGCGTCCCCCCGGGTGTAGCTCAAATACCGTCCGTTCAGAAATTGCGGAATCCACCCAAAAGCCTCCGTACTGTAGGGCTGTCCTTCCCCATTGATCAGAACTCCGTTGTGGCTCCTGGTGTGCTTGTACCATTCCTGTCGGTGCGGATCATCCATCGATATTTTGTGGCCCGAATGAAAGAACACGGGTTTACCCCCATACAGCATATTAAAAGTATTCTGGTCTGCCAGCATATGTCCGTAAGACCCAAACGGGCTGGACCGCATAGCCACCATCAGATTATTTTGAGTATTCTGCAGATCGGAATTCATATACACCAAACCGGCGTCTGGAAAAATTCTGGCCCGGGGCAAATCGACGGGAGACTCATATTCCGGAGGGGACAGGTCTGTCAGATATTTCAACCGGACCCATCGCAGGCTTCGGTCATCGGCGATATCCCGATTGATCCCCTTCCCCGCTTCGGAGGCATACGCAGAAGCCAACTTGTTTCCTGTAATTTTTCCGAGTGCGTCCGCATAAGCGATGTAGGCCATACTGGGATGAACAAATCCCTTGCTGTTGTCCCCAAATCCATCGCTGGATGAATGCGGGGGAAAACTATACCACAGGTAATAGGGATTATTCTGATACCAGGTTTTGTGGCTGATGAAATCAAAACCCGTCAGATCCCTGATCGTCAGTGGCACATCGAGTAATACATCCATATTCATCGTGAAATAACTGTTCCCATTGAGCCATGCCCCGTCATCACGGCCCAATGCGGGGGCTCTGGCGATAAACAATTCGTACAGATAATTCACCCAAAGTTCTGCTTCCGGAATATCGCCATAAGTAGCCAGGGCGGTTTGGAAAAAATAGTGAAATACGTGTTGCCAGACGTGATTGGACAGAACCTTCGCTTCTATTTCATGGATCCAATCGTTGTAGAATCCGGCAGCCCGGTCCCGGATAGCTGCGAGCAATCGTTTTTTATCCTCTTCTGAGAACCTATCGTGGAAGGTATCATACGCCAAAGCCATGGCCAACATACTCCGGCTGTCTCCGAAATCATTTAGACTGCTCACACCCTCCGGGTCCCAGGTGGATACGTGCATCGCCCATTCCACGCTTCTTTTCGCGTACTTTTCCTCCCCCGTGAGGACGTAAGCTCTGGCCAGCGACTCGACCACCGACAAAGCGGTATTCCCCAGAACCTTGGAAGCATCCTTGCGAAGCTTTTTGAGCCTGTCCCGGTTGTTTTCATCCGCTTCCTCCAGGTCCAGCTTTTCCGAAATCAACGGAATACCAAGGCGCTGATCCGCTTCCCGGATAATATTTACCGCGTCTTTTGTAGTGCCCATTTGACCGCGGAACGATTGTAAGTCATCCCCTTTTTTCAATAATATCCTCAGATGTCTGTCCGGGATATTGTCTTTCAGATTTTCTTTTGAAGGCAATTCCCATGATGCAGTACTGTCCGTAATGATAAAATCCAGAGTTGAGGACCATTCTCCACCGTTCGTCCGGTATTGCCAGAACCACTTACCCTGGTCCAGGATTTCGTAAGGACTGTAAATCGCATACGGTATCTTTTCACCGGAATAGACGTTCATTTTGAAGTCTTTGTCGCGCGACAACCGGACATCATAGGTGCTGCCGGGGCTGTCCTCCACCGGCCAGAGGAAAATGGGAGGGTTGTTCACAGCCTGTATTCCAGCAGAAGGTTCGGGCCATTGTCGAAACTGCGGATGGATGGCCTGTATCTGGTCTATACCGGCGGGCGTGATCTTCTGTCCTTCTGAAAAACCCTGAAAAACGTATAAAGCCGCCGGGAACAAGCCCAGAACGGCGCTGATCAACAGACCTGAAATAACAATTTTGCTCATGTAACTATTTTCATTAATAATTTGAATTGGAGATAGACCAGACCTTGAAATTTCGGTACCTGAAATGGGTCCATTGCATCTGCCGGAATCCTATTTTACCGGATTTATAAAAGGGCCTCGGATCATTGTCCGGGCTGTCGACCCAGTCGATCACCTGTCGGTCATCCACGTAAAAACGGATCAGAGGACCATACTTGATCAATTTCAAACGATGAATTTCTGTCGATTCTGTGGGAATCCCTTCTTCACCCGAATAAACCAAGCGGAAACGATTGTTTTTTCGGAGATGAGCTGTATTCCGGTCGGGTTTTTGAGGGGTATTCGCGTAATAGGAAATATGGTAACTTCTCAAGGTATCTTTGATATACCAGGTAAAATCCCCGTCCCTGGCTGGCAATGACGGATCGAAGATATCTTCCCCGTTGACCCCTTTGGCCCCAAAAAACAAAATACACAAACCCGCATCCGGTTCTATATTCTGGGCTTCCCATTCCACGATGATGCTGTCCGGAAAATCCGCCGGGCACCAGAAAACGTGGTGATATTCTTCACCGGGCGAAAACATATGCATCCAGCCATCGCGAAATTCCGTTTTACCTGGTCCTTCCATGACCCAGTCCGCTACCTGGGCCGGGTCTGAAAAATCGTTCTCATAGATCAATGGACCCCTGGTGAATTCATCCGTCTGATTGTTCCCCTCACACCCTGCGAAGAGCATGAACAATATCGAGTAAAAAATCAGCCCTATGACGGAATTCGTATTGGGGATCAGCTTAATGTAGAAGGATGTACCTGTAATCGAGTTCATAATTGGAATCATTTCAAAACATCAATTTAATGGACCAATTCCCTGACATCGGCTACAAAAACCTGCCTTCTGCCCTCGATTGCCCCATTGAAGCATACCTTGGTATAATCCCGGTTCCAGGCCGGATGCGGATCCAGTTTGAATTGGCTGCCCCCCTGGTCCGAATACATTTTCCCCTCGTTGCCCACATTATTGGAAATGGTACACAAGGTGGATTCTCTGTCGTCCTCCAGATGGATAAACCGGATCGGGATTTCCTCATTCCTGGTCACATAGGTTTGTTTCAGGTAGGCATCAGAGATGAGGTATCGGGTGGTCGGATCCACGCTCGGGTGTCCGCTCCCCAGATGCTTTTCAGATAGAATTCTGAAATCGGAACCATCGGACCGAAACATTGAAAACCGCATATTTTTATAACCCAGCCAGGTGGGAACTGTGTTCATGATGATGTGTTCTCCATCGGGATGCCAGTTGGGATGATTCCCACTGCCCCCCAGCTCAGCCTTTTGGTTCCACTTTTCACGGGACAGACATTGAATGATGCTCTGACCATCGGCATCCAGGGTAAACAGCGATGCGTTCCGGCCCTCTCCATTGAACAAGCAGCGAAATACCTGCATGATTTTGGTGCCCTGCGGGTTGAATTTGGTATGAAAAGCGTAGTATACTCCGTCTTTATAAAATTCCCGGTCTTCAGCAATAGCGTGGTTGTAGCGGCCGGTGTTGTTCTCCCCTCGATATTCCTCTCCACGTTAACCGGGTATGCCTTCGCGCGCTTCCGTTTCCGTGGTTCCGGTCTTGCGTTCGGCTATTTATTGCTGGGATTAGTCATCCCACTGCAGGCGATGGTGGTACCGCTTTACTACGTGCTGCGAGAGCTCGGCATGCTGGATTCGTTGATTGGGCTGATATTGCCGCAGATCGCGATGAGTATGAGCTTTGGAACGCTGCTTATGCGGCAGGCGTTTGTGAGTGTGCCGAAAGACATCATGGAAGCATCCATTGTGGATGGTGCCAACAGTTGGCAAAGCCTGTGGCAGGTGATGTTCCCCCTCAGCAGACCCATGGTCGGTACCGTGGGTCTCATGTTCTTCATCTGGACATGGAACGAATTCATGCTTCCATTGGTGGTCAATATCAATCCGCGCTATCACACATTGCCGGTGGGATTGATGTATTTCCAGGATCGCTGGACCTCGAATATCCCGCTCATCGCAGCAGGTGCCACGATTATCTTCCTGCCGTTGATGTTGATCTTCATCATTTTCCAGCGCCAGTTGATTGACGGCATCACGCAGGGGGCAGTGAAGGGGTAGGCGTATACTACCTGCCGACATATGGAGGGGTGCAGACATGGAACCGGGCGAGAAATTAGAAGCGTTGCGTGAGCAAATAGCAGTATGTACACGGTGCGAGCTACACCGCGCGGCCACCAATCCGGTGCCGGGCGATGGGAATCCACACGCGAGAATATTATTGAT
>CALEIL010000385.1 GCA_937876435.1 uncultured Bacteroidota bacterium | reverse complement strand
CCAGCCGGTTGGTTTTGCCCCGATTCAGACCTTCTCCAGCAGAAATTGCAGATGTAGAGATACATGCTTGTATAGGACTGAGTATCAGTCATTTGTGTAATAGGCAAGGAGATTTATTCACGGAGAAAGATAATAGGATGCTTATTTAAAATAATCCTAAACTATTCCGATGAAATCTTAAATTTGACTTATTATAGGCTAAACTTGATACTTTTGTGCATATTGAGTAGTCTAAAGAATATAGCTGGTAGTTTTAAGGGTAAACGATGATTTTTTCACGTTTGCCCTTTTTTTATTTTATGAAATAAATCTACCATAGCCAGGATATCTCAGTGACAAAAATAGACCAATGATTGAAAGAATCCGATGAATATTCGGTTGGGTAATTATTTGCGCCCTATCCGGGTGTGGTTGTCAGGGGATATACCTCCGGTATTGATCGATCCGGGTATTCCAGTAAGGAGAATCTTCCAGGACTTCTTCCACTACCCCCCGGGAGGTGGTGGAATGAATCAACCAGGTTTTGGCTGGTGATTTTCTGGAAACGATGGCCACGTGATCGATTTTGCGTACATTTCTGAAAAAGATCAAATCACCAGGTTTTAGCTCATCTTTTTTTATTTCCTCGCCGTAGTCTGCCATATCCCGGGTAGACCGGGGCAGACTTATTTCATACGAGGTGTACAACGAATAGACCAGTCCCGAACAATCGTACCTGTTGGTCCCGGTCGCTCCATATCCATACCTTGCCCCCACAGCCTCGCGTGCATTTTCGATGATTTCAAAACGTATGGGATTGATTTCCTGATCAGATCTGGGATTGACGGTATGTTTTTCAAAAGAACAAGACATGGTCCCGCCCACCCACAGGACGAGAAAAATGAACCGGATGTGTACTTTTCGCAGAATCATGACGCTAAAGTAATAAATTATAAATAATTGTAATGTGTAAGTGACTGCATTAACAATATTCTAATGGTTTGTTTCTCGCGAAGCCGCCAAGCCGCGAAGCCGAAGGGATCTGGAAGCCGGGGGAGCTTGTGAGGGAGAGGATTCTAGAGCCCGCCCTCCCGCCGAGCTCTCGGAACGAAAAAATTCTCGCGAAGCCAGCCAAGCCGTAAGGTTTTTTTCTCGCCAAGCCGTAAAGGGTTTTTAAGAGCAGAAAGCCGGACATCCGCGCCCAGGCTTTCGCCGCAACCTTCCTCCGGCAGCAACCGAACTGATCACTGAAAACTAAAACACTGATCACGGACCACTGACCCGAGTCCCGAGTCCCGAATCCCGAGTCCCGAATCCCGAGTCCCGAGTCCCGAATCCCGAATCCCTAATTTATTTCATCAATGTCACATCGGAGATTCGTTGGATGACCTGTCCGTCGATGTATTCTACCTGGACCAGGGTAACATAGACGTCAAACATAGCGGGTTTGCCGGAGTAGGTTCCGTCCCAACCCGTAATCTGTGCATTGGCCGGGGATATGTCCGATTGTTCGTACATCAGCGTACCATACCGGTCGTACACCTGAAACATTTTGATGGAACGAACAGAAGGACCTGGAATGATGGTGAGCAGATCGTTGTGGCCGTCCCCGTTGGGTGTAAAAGCGTTGGGAATGCCCACGTCCCGTCGTTTGCGGACCAGAACAAAAATTTGGCTGGTGCCCGTACACCCCCGTGAGTCGATGACTTCCAGGTTGATGGTCACGTTGTCCACGGCCGTAAAAGCCAGGATATTATCTATATTCAGTGAATCTGGAGGCCCGGGTGTCCAAATATAATCCGTAATCGGGTTTGTTCCGTTGATTTCGGCTGCGATTTCCAAATTTTCCCCCAATGACACCTGGATGGTATCGGGCTGGTTGAAATTGACGATGATGGGAGCTGGTTCCCGGATCGTAACCACGTTGGTGACGTTGCAGAGATTGCCGTCAAAGACGGTGATGTCATGATCTCCCGCCAGGATGTCCAGCGGTTCACCGAGGGGTACCGGGACCCCGCCATCGACGGAATACTGGTAGTCCGCACCGGTTCCTCCGGAAGCGTTGTTGATGATCAGCGTGGTGGTGTACCCCGCGCAGGCAGGTTCTTCGATAGGCGGGATGGTAAAGTTGACCGGACTGGGATCCTCCAGAGTATAAGTAGTATTGGCGGTGCAACCCATAGAATCCTGAACGCGGATGTCGTATCTACTGGCGCGGAGGCTGTCCAGCATCAATTCTGTGGTGCGTCCCGCCCCTCCGCTATACGTATAGCGGATATCTTTCGTTCCCGGATTGCCGCCCATCATTACCAGCATCATGGAGCCGTCGGCGTCCCCCGAACAGGAAGGAGGAATCACCTGAGTAGTATCCACTTCCACGGTAAATGGTTCGGGTTCGTTGATGGTGAAGGTGATATTGACATCTGGGCAAGGGCTGGCTGCCGGTGGAGTCTGATCGATGATTCGGACCGTATAATCTCCTGGCGCCAGATTGGTGTATTCCAGAAAAAAGTCTTCGCGGCCGCTGTTATTGAATTCGTATCGGAAATTATTGGAACCACCTCCACTGGCATTGACGGAGATCTGCCCATCGTCTTCGCCATAACAGGTTACATCAAAACTGGTACTGTCGATCGTGATGATATTGGGAAATACAAAAGTAAAACTGGTGTCTATAGCTATGCAATCGTCCTGATAAATCTTAAGGTTATGTTGATTGGCGTCGAACACCCGAAATTCATTCTGCCCCAACGTGGTGGAACCGTTATCCCATGAAAAACCGAAGTTGTCGATCGGTTCACTGAGATAGACTACTACGATTCCTTCCGGATCTCCGCAACCGTCCACCAATACCTGATTTAAGCCCGTAATCTCGACTCCACCTGTAGCCGAAGACACATAAATCGAATCACTAATCGTCCCGCACATAGAATCAGCGAGGGTAATCGTGAATCCATAGTAGCCCGGTGCGTTCACCGAAATGATTTCTGTTGTTTCACCGCTATCCCACAGGATCGATTCGTAATCGTCCCGGATGGATACACCCACATCCACGGTGGTGTCAGCGTCGCAAGGCAGGCTGGTCTCGATTTTGGTATACGTGACCCCTTCGCTGATGGTAAATGTTTCCATGATACTACAGGTGGTTTCAGGATCTGTCACCGTCACGGTATATTCCCCGGCTTCAAGATCTGAAATATCGGCTGTAGTAGCTCCGTTGCTCCATTCAAATATATAATTGTCCCGGGCTGGTATGATTTCCAGACTGATGGCACCCCCGCTGGCCATCGAATCGCACCCTATCGCCGTAATGGTCGGATCGATGGTGGGAGGGTTAGTCACCAAATTCTGAATAGTAAACTCTATCCTTGTAGTGGCTCCTGCGCACGACCCTTCAATCTCCCAATAGTAATCTCCTTCTTCCAGGTATCGAGCCCTGATTGACCCGTTTGCTGGATTGGGTATGTAGCTGGTCCCATGCACGGGGGAACCGTCTGCGTAATATAAATCAGCGTCAGAAAATGTACCTCCGGAACTATTGGTGATTATTCCACTGAATTGACCTCTATTTTCATGCTGATTATCACAATTGATATGGGTCACCACTGAATCGGTAAGCGTGAATGTTTCTCCGCCGCTCACGGTACTGGTCACCACCAAAGGGAATGCGCAACCCATGGCATCGGTGATGTTGAATGATTCAATCTCCCTGTATAATACATCCAGATCGATGTTTTCATTTCCCGCCGTATAAGAATTACCACTATGGTAAATAGTGTAGTCGGGTGTCCCTCCGGATATATTTATTCGTACGGTTCCCGGTGTTCCGTCGCAATTGGGGCCTTCAAGAACGGTGGCCTCAGCGCGTACTCCCTGGTTTTGAATGGTGACGGTCCGCACCGGACTCGGGCAGTTGTTTTCGTCCACTATCCTGAACGAAACTTCACCACCGGCCAGATTTTTTAATGTGTCCGTGTTATAGTAAGTCTCATTGTTGTAAGTCCATTCGATCTGGTAATTTCCTGAAGGTGGATTGGTGATATAGGCTAATCCATTGGGGTCAGACGAGCAGTAATTCCCCATTGAAGAAATCCCGTAATTCTCATCGGCACTCATGATCGTAATATTTTTGGTGACCATCGCACCACTGGCATCGGTAATTTCCAGACTGTAATTTCCCCCGGGCAGGTCATTCAGTGTGATTTGATCGGTCGTCCCTGTTCCGTCGTCTGTACTTTCACCGGTCAATTGGTAACTGTATGGACCCCTGCCGCCAAAAACCTGCACGTTAAGTATAAATGAATTATTGGACCCACAAGCCGAAAAAGAAAAATCCAGATCGCTGGCGGGCACTACGGTAACACTTCCATCAAATATTGAGAAATTCACGGGTTCTGATGTTGTTGTAAAATCGATCAAGGTACCGTTGTACGACCCCAGGGTGACGTCGGTTCGCTGGCCTGGATTTCCGACTACCGTGAAGCAAACTTCCATCAAAACAGAATCATCCGGTATTTCAACCGGAATCAGATTATTGGCAAACCATAAAGCTATCAGATTGCCCTGATCGGTATGATCTGAATTCTCGGTAAGATCATTCCCGCCTACTGATAGAACCGGATTTTCATAATTTATGGAAGCAAAATCAATCACAGCCGGGTTCCATCGCATTACGAAAGAGAATGTCCCGATATCTCTGAAATCCTTTACGGTCAGGGGAATGCATATTTCGCTGCCCGGGGAGGCCGTCGTATCGGGTATATGGACTTCCAACGGAACACCGGATCGGAAATTGATGATTCTGCTGCTGCTACATCCCGTTCCGTTTTTATCCGATACAGTAATCCGGTAAGAATGATCGGAGTCCGGAACTGAATAGCTGAATTCCGTATTGTTGTCAGAAGTCAATTGGATCACCTCATTGGTGGATAAATCGGTCATAGTCGCGGAATATTCCGAACCGTCCAGTTCTGGAAATCCCCCCATGACCATGATGGTGCCTGTGGTCGCACCAGGATTGGGCAACATAAAGGTCAGCTCGTTCAGATAGGTGACGGTGAATGCGCTTTCGCTGTTGAGGTGGATACAGGCGTCTGCATTCTCGAAGTATTCTTCCGGTGTGGCCCCATTGATATTGTGCATCGTGATGGGAGCAAACCAAAGCTGTACAGGGGCTGATAATTCCGCCGCTTCCAGGAAAGAGCCGTCGTTGATGATCGTCATGTTCCCGTTGGCATCGTTGGCTCTGGCAAATACCAGAGGACCGTCGTCCAGTCTGACGATATCCTGCAAGCCAGCCAGCGCAGTTTCATCGATGACGCCGGTCGTCGTAGGTTCTGATGTAAACACCGCGTACCAGATCCCCGCGGGTGTGGAACCTTCCGGATCCTGGCTCACGTTGTAATCTCCGTTGTGATTGACGATGACGCCGTCACCGTAACACAGAACGATATCTTCCACATCTACCAGGGCTTCCCCATCCGTGGTGGAAACCATACGGGCGCTGCCGGCCAGCATATCGGGGCAGTCGGCTCTGACGTGACCGATGTTTTCTACGTTGGGTAGAACGTAAGCGGGTTCCTGAGCAGATACAAAAACGCCAAGACATAGGATAGTGAAAATCAATAAAGCAGAAATCCTCATAGGTGGCTTATCGGGATTAAAAATTTGCAATTTACTGTAGTACTTCAGTCCAAAGTCAGACTTGAGTCAAGTAAAAAACGAGTGTACCGACGCTTTAGTACAAAGCGTCAAAAAATTAAGCGAAAAGCGCTTTGTAGGGGCGAAACCTCGGGCTATTGAAAGTTTATCGATTGATATTTAGTGTTTTATAGATATTTATATGACATAATGTTAAAAAGGGAAGAACGAGGCTCTGTAGGTCAGGATGATATAGGATTAATAAATATGGAAATGTATGATCGAAATTTTTTACCTTGCAGCCGGATTACGTTAAAGAAACAATAAGATATGGCTTTATACAAAGCAGCCATCACGGGCGTGGGTGGATTTGTTCCGGAGACAAAGCTGACCAACCAGGATTTGGAGAAAATGGTAGATACCACCGATGATTGGATCCGGAGTCGTACCGGAATTGTGGAGCGGCGTATTCTGAGGGAAGAGGGGAAGGCATCCGGTTATATGGCGGAGATGGCAGTCAGGGATTTGTTGTCCAGAAATGGCACGGATCCCAGGGAAATTGACCTGGTTATATGTGCCACGGTGACCCCGGACATGATTTTTCCAGATACCGCCAATTCTGTAGCATACGCTATCGGCGCAGAGAACGCTTTCGGATTTGATCTGAGCGCAGCCTGTTCCGGTTTTTTATTTGCGCTCAACACGGGAGCCCGCATGATCGAAAGTGGGGCATACCGGAAAATCCTGGTCATCGGTGTGGATATGATGTCTTCGATAGTCGACTACACAGACCGGACGACTTGCATTATATTTGGAGATGGTGCCGGATGTGTGTTGCTGGAGCGGAGTGAAAATGGAGAAGGATTCGTGGACGCGGTCCTCAAAGGGGATGGTTCAGGAGCAAAATATCTGTACATGACCGCAGGAGGATCTCTGCATCCCGCCTCTCATGAAACGGTCGACAACAAGCAGCATTTCATATTTCAGGAAGGCCGACCTGTGTTCAAGTCCGCCGTGCAGGGGATGAAGGATTCTACCCTCCAGGTATTGTCCAGGCAGGATTTGCGGCCCCAGGATCTGGACTGGGTGGTGCCTCATCAGGCCAATATGCGCATAATCAATTCCCTGTCAGATTTTCTGGATTTACCCAAAGAAAAAGTCATGATCAATATTGATCGTTATGGAAACACCACGGCAGCTACCATTCCATTGTGTCTGTGGGATTATGAAAAGCAGCTCAAAAAAGGAGACCGGTTGATCCTCACCGCATTTGGTGGAGGGTTTACCTGGGGAACCATATACCTGACCTGGGCTTATGATTCAAATTAATTTATTATTTTGTAATTCAAAAATAAGCGATATTACTTATGGCAAACACTTCTGATATCCGTAAAGGACTGTGCATTGACTTTAATAATGACTTGTATCAGATAATTGATTTTCAGCATGTAAAGCCCGGTAAAGGCAACGCTTTTGTCCGGACCAAAATGAGAAGTATCACGAGTGGTAAAATAATAGATCACACTTTTCAGGCGGGGCACTCCATCGATCCGGTGAGGGTCGAAAGACGAACTTTCCAATACCTATACAGCGATGAATACGCTTATCATTTTATGAATGATGAGACGTACGAGCAGGTTGCCGTGAACAAGGAAATGGTGGACCATGCGGAGTATATGAAAGAATCTGAGAAAGTGGAAATTTTATTTCATGCCGCTGAAGACCGGCCTCTGGTCGTGGAACTTCCCCAGTACGTGGAGCTGCGGGTGACCTATACCGAACCAGGAGTAAAGGGTGATACTGCCACGAATGCTCAAAAACCAGCCACCGTAGAAACAGGTGCAGAAATTCGTGTACCTTTGTTTATCAATCAGGGAGACGCAGTGAAGATTGAAACGGAGACCGGAAATTATATCGAACGAGTAAAACAGTAAAGAATGAACTACAAGGAAATCACCGAATTGCTCAAATTGATCAGCGACTCCCAATTGTCGGAGTTTAAGGTCAAGGACGGCGAATTTGAACTTTCGATCAAAACGGATAAATACCAGAAAAAGGTCAAAGAAAGCAACCAGATAATTCAAATGCCGGGTAGTCAGAATATTTCTTCCGGGTCAGGGGAGGCCGGGTCCGGTCAGGCTTCACATCCTGCTGCATCGGCCGGTGTCGCAACCGATAACGCGGACGCTGCGGGCAAAGAGGGGGGGAAACCAGAAACAGACAAAGAACTGCTGGAAATCAAATCACCCATGGTAGGAACCTTTTACAGAAGCCCTTCTCCCGACAAACCTCCTTTTATCAAGGTAGGAGATCAGATAGAGAAAGGTGACGTCGTCTGTATTGTGGAGGCCATGAAGCTGTTCAATGAGATTGAATCCGAAATCAGCGGGAAGATTGTCAAGGTGGTTTCTGAGGATGCCGCTCCCGTGGAATACGACCAGGTATTGTTCCTGATCGATCCCACAGGATGATAATCCGTGCCGGCAGGTGCTGAAAAAGCAGCCACCCTGCGCTGCTAAATCTGATTAATCACAGAATTCAATCCGACATGTTCAATAAAATTTTAATAGCAAACCGGGGGGAAATAGCTTTACGTGTGATCCGCACGTGTAAGGAAATGGGGATCAAGACGGTAGCTGTTTATTCAACAGCGGATAAGGAAAGTCTTCACGTCCGTTTTGCCGATGAAGCCGTGTGTATCGGACCTCCCCAGAGCAATCTGTCCTATCTCAACATAGCCAAAATTATGGCGGCGGTAGAGATCACCAATGCCGATGCACTGCACCCGGGGTACGGCTTTTTAGCCGAGAACGCCGACTTTGTGGAGATTTGCACCGAATACGGAATTAAGTTTATCGGACCGACGGCCGAACAAATGCGGTTGATGGGAGACAAGGTCACCGCCAAAGAAACGATGTTGGCTGCCAAAGTTCCCTGTATCCCGGGTTCTGATGGATTGGTGGAGGATATTGATGAAGGATTGAAAATAGCTGAAAAAATAAAATATCCGATCATCATCAAAGCCACCGCCGGGGGTGGTGGTAAAGGAATGCGGATCGTCCGGAACCCAGAAGATTTTGAAAAAAGCTGGAACAGTGCCCGGCAGGAAGCCAAGTCTGCTTTCGGCAACGATGGACTTTATATTGAAAAATTTATAGAAGAACCCCATCATATCGAAATTCAGGTGATCGGGGATCAACACGGCAAGGTAGCTCATCTCAGCGAGCGGGATTGTTCCATCCAGCGCCGTCATCAGAAATTGGTGGAGGAAAGTCCAAGTCCGTTTATGACACCCAGGCTGAGGGATAAAATGGGTAAAGCAGCGATCAAGGCGGCTAAAGCCATCAATTACGAGGGCGTGGGGACCATCGAATTTTTGGTGGACAAAAACCGGAATTTCTATTTTATGGAAATGAATACCCGGATACAGGTGGAGCATACCGTGACCGAAGAAGTCATAGACCACGATCTGATCAAGGAACAAATCAAGGTAGCCATGGGAGAAAAAATCTCCGGAAAAAACTTGATACCGGTCATGCATGCCATCGAATGCCGCATTAATGCGGAAGATCCTTACAACAATTTCCGTCCATCACCTGGTAAGATTACCGGGTTTCACAGCCCCAAAGGCCAGGGCGTCCGGGTGGATACCCATGTGTACGCCGGTTATGTCATACCCCCTTATTACGATTCTATGATCGCAAAATTGATCTGCAAGGCTCAGACCCGCGATGAGTGCATCCGGAAAATGAAAAGAGCTTTGGATGAATTTATTGTGGAAGGCGTCAATACCACCATTCCGTTTCATATGCAACTTATGGAGAACGAAGCCTTTGTCAGCGGCCACTTTGATACGGGATTTATGGATCATTTTAAGTTCGCAGAACAAGAAAAGGCTGACTAACGTTGGTTATGAATTATAGAACTTATACTCTTGAGAAGAGAACGAAAAAATATATGGCAATTAGTCGTACCCTATAAGTGGTATTTTGCTGGCAATATATTGTCCAATGTTTTTGTGGCTGTTTTTACCCTCATCAGTATTCCTATCCTCAAGCCGTTTTTTGATGTGTTGTTTGATCAGGTCGATCAGCAGGTGCCTATGCAGGACCCGGGGGCCTTTTCCACCCAAAATTTCATGGAATACATCAATTTTCATCTTTACGCATTCGTAGAAGACAATGGCAGGGCACAGGCTCTGTTTCTGGTCTGCGTCGTTCTGGTGGGATCGTTTTTACTCAAAAATATTTTTCGGTATCTGTCCCTGGTTTGCATGGCGTACATGCGCAATGGGGTAGTGAGGGATATCCGGGAAATGCTGTACCGGACGCTGCTGCAAAAACCGCTGGAGTTTTATAAAGAAGAACGAAAAGGCAATATCCTCACGGTGATGAGCAGCGATGTGATAGAATTTGAATCCAGCGTGTTGTCTGTCCTGGAAACCATCATCCGTTCTCCGATGATCGTTCTGGGGAGTCTGGGGTACATGATTTATGTGAGTCCCACCCTGACGTTGTACGTCGTAGGGCTGATGCTGTTTACAGTGGTGGTGATCGGTGGTCTGAGCCGTCAGTTGAAAAGGCAATCCCGGGAATCGCAGGACCTGCTGGGTTCCACGTTATCCATCACGGAAGAGTCGGTATACGGCATCAAAACCATCAGGGCTTTTCACGCTCAGAAATACGTCCAGGATCTTTTTTCCCAGTTTAACGAAGCGTTCCGGAAATTGCGCAATAAGATTTTGTTCCGGAAGGACCTGGCCTCGCCCATGTCAGAATTTCTGGGGGTCACGGTGGTCACCATGCTGCTATGGCTCGGCAGCAACCAGGTGTTTTCCGGCATGCTCGAGGCGAGTACCTTTCTGACCTTTATATACGCTTTTTACAACATCATAGAACCGGCCAAATCTTTTTCCGGGGCGTATTACAATTATCAGAAGGGGATGGGGGCCTGGGATAGGATTCAGTCCCTGCTCGATCGGGAAATGGAAAAACAGCTCGTAGAAGGGACGGTCGATCTGGAGCGATTTACCGATTCCATCGAGGTGGTCGATGTGTCCTACAGATATCCGGGGGAACCTTCCGATGTCCTCCACAATGTCAGCCTTCGTATTCCCAAAGGCAGCCGGATAGCCATAGTAGGCGCTTCTGGTTCGGGTAAAACGACCCTGGTGGATCTCATCTGCAGGTTTCAGACACCCGGAAGCGGGCGGATATTGATGGATGGGGTGGATATCCGGAACATCCGGGAAGATTCGTTTCGGGATAAAATCAGCATCGTTTCGCAGGAACCGGTGTTGTTTCACGATACGATCCGCAATAACATCTGTCTGTCAGCCATCGATCAGGATGAGGCAAAAATAAAAGAGGCGTGTCGTAAAGCCAATATGTGGTCGTTTATATCGGAACTGGAAGACCAGCTCGATACGGTGATCGGAGAGGCAGGGGGCAAACTGAGTGGTGGTCAGCGTCAGCGCATCGTCCTGGCCAGGGCTTTGTACTACGATTCCCCCATCCTGATTTTGGACGAAGCCACCAGCGCTCTGGATAGTGAATCTGAAGATATAGTACAAAGGGCGATCGAGAACCTGGGCCACGATAAAACAATTATTATCATTGCACATCGTTTACAAACCATCCGGAATGTCGATCTTATCGTGGTATTGGAGGATGGTGAAATCATCGAATCAGGCCGTCACGATGATCTGATGTCCTCTAAGGGGATCTATAGTCGTTTTGTTGAACTTCAGAGTATTTAGATTTTGAGAATCAAGCCTACTATTCGACAAATCGTTTTTATTGCATTGATCATACTCTTCGCCAGGTATAGTCAGGGCCAATCCGATTATTTCCCCAAACCAGGAGATACGCTTTACTATCTGGTGGACCGGGCACCCGAAAACATCAACATCGATGGATACAACCGGCAACCGATCTGGGATATCAGTCTGGCTAAAGCCCCCTATTTGCGTCCCGTGATACCTGTGGATCCCACGAAAATAGAAGAGTCCGGGAACTTTCCCGGTGCCAACTATGCCCTCCGGATGGATGACCGGACGATCCATTTTTACAAACGGGAAGGCCGGGAACTTTATTTATTGGGGCTTCACGGCTTTTACATTTTTCAGCAATTTGTACCGGTCGACATCCGGTTTGATTATCCGATCATTGTCAATTATCCATCGGCGCAATACGGCCAGGAATGGGAGTACTCCAGTCAGGCGACCATTGAGTTCCCAACCTCGTTGTTGCAGCCCTCCATCGTGTCCAGATTGCCCGTAAGAGCGGACAGTATCCGCCTGATTCTTGGCGTAGATCGTCTGAGTACCGAAGACGGGGAGGGCCAGCTCAAATACGAAATTATCAACGATGATGTGTCCAGGCATTTCACCATCGAGGAATACCGTTACCGTACTTTACTCAAGGTCGGAGATAAGCCGTGGCAGGATTTTTCATCGTACATCGATAATAATGAAGCCTACGGACCTCCGATTCGTTACCGGTACGATTTTTTCAATGAAAAATACGGCATCCCGGTCTCCAGCGTTTGGGTGAACCCGTACAACAGGCAACCCACACAGGTCAAGTACTGGGTGAGATCCTATCTCAATAGGTTCAGAAAGCCGGTTCAAACATCGGAGCCCGATATATACGCTTTTCCCAATCCGGCGATCGGATACGTGAATATAGAACTCAGCAATCTTAAACCTGGAAAATACCGGATCGCGCTTTTCAATTTTCTGGCGCAGGAAGTTTACCAGCAACCCGTGGAAATCAATTCCGATGAAACGGTGCGGATCGATATTACCAAATTTGATAAGGGACCGTACTTATACGGATTGATCGATCAGTACGGGAGAAGGATCATTACGAAGCGGTTGACGATACTGAAGCCGTAGTGCATCCGTTAGCCACGAAAACACCAGGTCACTAAATCGCACAAAAAATAGCCACCAAAACACCAGGTCACTAAATCGCACAAAAATAAATTTGGATTTGTAAGAATAGAATATCGTTATCACTCGGCCTGTGAAATCGGAGGTTACAATATGTTTAGAGCCTACGGCTCTCAATGTTGACGGTGTTCTAGTGCACCAGTCACTAAATTCGTGACACTTCTACGGATTCTTTTTCGCCATATCCTCATCATCTAAAGCCTTATGTAGCTATGGCTA
>CALEIL010000384.1 GCA_937876435.1 uncultured Bacteroidota bacterium | reverse complement strand
GATTTGAGGCGCCTCGAAATGGTCTGATCGTTCACGGCGTTGAATAAGTAGCCGGACGGGTTGATCGAACCGTCGATGTTCACACCATACCTGGCAAGTGTTGCATTCAACACGTCACCGGATGCGGCCTGGACCCGACTTGCATTGAGGAATGTGGAGTAGTAAAGCCTGTTAAGATCCTGAATATTCCAGATATTTTCCCCGATAAACTGAGCAATTTGAAGCCCGTGATTGGACACCCAAGCCTGAAATACTGAATCGATGATTTGATTTGCTCTCTGGATGTTCTGGGCGTTGTTTGTGAGGCTTCCCCCGCCCAATAGATTACCCCCGATTTCAGCTAATACGGCTTCCAGGAGGGCTTTTTGAGCATTAAGGACCATTCTGGACAGCTGCCTATCCAGTTTATCAGCCAGTCGCTCCCGATCCCTTGCAAGGCCTTTGTACGTCGCCATTACGCCGCCCCATTTTCGTCAAATATATTCCGAAATTGAGACCGCCCTTCAAAATACGGCCTATTTTCCTCAATCAATCGATTAACGATTTGGTCTATGATAATCTTCTGAGCCTCCCAATTGAGGTCATGGAATGGCTTATCTGTTCTTTGCGCGTAAATTTCGGCGAAGATCTCCTCAAAATATTCATACCGGATCCGCAATGGGTGAAGCTCGGGGTAGTTGCTCATGATCGATAGTCGCTCATTCTCGCTTTTTTCACGCAATGGCTTCCAGGTTTCTTTTGCGTCCAGTTTTTTGACCTGTAATAGATTCCCCCGGTTCTGCTTCATCATAATTTTGCGATCAATATCCCTGATGATCGAATACGGGGCATTGGCCTGGATCGCTTTTTGCCGTTGGTCGTAAAGCTCGGTCAGGGTTTCGATGATGAAGTCAGAGCTGAAGTCATGTTCTATGATCAAACCTTCTTCATTCCCCTGATAGTTGGCCACGCAGTTGACCAAATGAATCCAGACCTTCGACCAATTATCACCATATGTCGAAATTACGTTATATTTCGAATTCTGAACGTCCCGGATCTCGGTCGCCGTCGGGGAAAGTTCCCGTATGTTCATCAAATCCCGCTGAAAGATCGCCTGATTAACCGCTGATTCCATATCCTTCAAGTCCTCTTTGTGTTGCCTGAGTAAATCCATGGGTATATGCTCATAATGCACGAAATTGGAAAGCGGGATCGCCTCAGCTTTGTTTTGCGGCATCTCTAAGACCACAACGTCTTGGACCGTGGTATGGACCAGAACGCCTTTGCCTTCACATACCGGGCATATATCGTCGCCACACCTCCCTCGATTGCAGCGCTGGCCGTTTTCGGCCGTGTGATTGCAAACTGGCGCATAAATGAACTTTTGATAGAACCCATGCAGCGCACGACAAAGGTCATATTCGCTCTTTGTCCAGATCATATCTCTGAAAATGTGCTCAGCAGGCCACAGAGGGGTCACGCAGGTATTTAGATTGGTCTCTGGGTCTTTGGCGTACCCGACCCGGATAGCCGGGCAGACGTTTAATTTGGTATTGTACTGCTTAATCAGGTACGTCTTTTGACTACCTCCATCAAGGGTGTAGTTTCGAAGATCCCAACCGGCATAATCCTCTTCGTTGATCACGATATCAGCATTGATCTCCTGCATTTGGAGGGTCCATTCAGCCGCATAAAGGGTGAAGATCGGAAGTGCCACGGTTTTGGCCTGACCATGTTTTGATGGGAAGTTTGTGATTTGCCGACCAATTAACCACCCCAGAACGCCGTTCTCAAACTGGTAATTAACCGCCTGCTCTGAATAGATTTCAAGCGGGTAGGGCGTTGGCTTGTTCACCCTCATAGTGTCATCGGGATCATAGGCCGCTTCGCATACGATGAAGGCGTTGGGGTCATAGAAATTGAGGTGAAGTACTTTTTCGTGAAGGTATTTGGTCAGGGTGTCATTTTGGTAAAACTCATTGATGGCGTCCTCGATTTCGCCTACTCGCGTCGCTTCAGCTTCCCCATCTTTACCATAATAGAACTGTTCGACCACATTATCCACACGGGCTAATTCTTCGTATTGGGATTTGACAGAATTGGCCACCTTCTGGGTCAGGGAGTTGGTTACCCGGACCCGTTGTTTTTTGGCTTTATCAGACTCCTTTGTCTTGTACTCGATGATTATGTCCTCTTGGTTGTCGCCGGTCATGATCTGCATGGCGAACCTGGCGACCTTTATCGTGTGGTCGTAATAGACGTGTCTTTGACCATGGACGGCCGTGCTTTCGATGAACTCCTGTAACCTTTCGATACTATATTTGAGAACCATGACTTTCTTTTGTTTGCAAATTGAACCGAAGTATGGGGGTTTGCAATTACAGGGTGCAACTAAGGGGTTATTCCTCCTCCAAATGACCCACCGCCATGCCCCGGTGCATAGACTGAATAGTCCTTTATTTCGATTGCGCGTATCATTCCGTAAGTATTTCTTTGAATTTCTCAAAAGGTGTATCGATTACCACACCGAGGCTGCCCTGTAACATCAATTGAGTGCCGTGATCGTCATTGTTTTCCCAATCGCTAAACCCGACCACCATTTCCAAATTGACATATGATTCCAACCACATATTTTCTTCGATGCCCATGTTTTCCAATTCACCATCGCTGAACAGAACATTACACTGATGCCATTTATACCCTGATCCCATTGATTGTCATTGTTGTTGCCCTAAAATCTATATCTATGCTCACTGGTATTCCATATCATTGCCTATTCCTTTCTTTTTGAATCCTGAGCGCCTCTTTGCTCAACTGGAAGTAATTCACGATGTCCATTTTTAGCAAGGCATCGGGCTGTATGTTCATTATTTGACTGATGTTGAGTTGCATCTTCATGAATTGCAGGTCCAGTTCTAAGAATCGATCTATCACCGAAATTTCTTTGGATCGCTTGCTGGTATACTGGCTCCGATGGTACTTCTCAAATGACGATTGGTCAAGGTAGTACCGGCCTATTTGTTCCCCTGACTGCTTCTTTTCGCTTCGTCTTTGCCTTGATCGTCGTCCGCCACGTGGGGCAACAGACTGTATTTTCTCCTCAATTCGCTCGACATATTCCCGGCTAAGAAAAAAAAATCAGCGGGGTCAATTAGCGATTTATTCCAATCATCGATTTTAGACGCTGCCAGTGTCTTACTCCATGTAGTCAAGTCCTCGTCTTCACGGTTCACAAATAGCGTGCAGAACTCAAAATATCGGTCGTATTCGCTGAACCGGGGAGCAAAGTCCGTAACGCGATACGATCCGTCCTCTGTTGTAATCTCGGTTCTTAGCACATTGGTATTTTCAATGTAGTATTGCTTGGAGGTGTATTCTGCCTTGGCAGGTAAAATTGAAAACTCGCCTCCCTTTTCATTATCTAACAAACTTCCAAAAACAAAAGAACTATCGAAGCTCGGCCAGCACAGCCATGACACATTAGTATTTTTTTCAATGTGAGCCATAAATGCACAATTCCCGACAATACCCGTCTGGTAAGTCTTTCTAGTCATAGTATTAAAATTATCATTTTTCAAAAGGATTTATAACCAAATATCATGCCTCCAATGGAAATGCGTACTTTTGTAAATAATAGCGAAAATCCTCGGTCTTAACCGGTGATAATCATGAAGTTAAGTTTCCTATATAAGACGGGGCGATGCTTCAAGTACTTAATATTATTAACATAAGCTATTGTTAATCAAATAGTTGAATTTAAATTCTATAATCAGGCGTGAGCATATTATCTACAGAACAACTGGGTCACATCTTTACCGACCGTTGGCTATTCAAAGATCTTTCTTTTGGGATTCAAAAGGGCGACCGCATTTACCACGCAGGGGAGAAGTTTCGCTCGGTGTACGCGGTGCGCTCCGGGGCGATTAAAACCATCAGCAACACCCAAGATGGCCAGGAACAAATCACCGGTTTTTATCTGCCGGGGGAAATCATCGGCATCACCACGGGCCTGGCCACCTTGGCCTTAATTCTTACCCAAATCGATTTCAACAACAAGTAAGTCATCAATGCCTGATCAAAAACATATCATTGACGATAAAATA
>CALEIL010000383.1 GCA_937876435.1 uncultured Bacteroidota bacterium | reverse complement strand
TCGATTTGCGGTTGTTTATGAATCCGTGGACTTATGGCCTGGCCGTTATCGTCCGCAGACAAAACCTGGACGACCTGTATTCGCTACAATTTTTCTCCGCTGAAGGCGAGGCGATCCACAAAATATATTCGACCAAAGACTCCGATCTCGATGCCTACCACGCGATCGTCCAAAAATATAAAGCCGAAAAACAGGAACCCGTCCTCCTGGATAAATCCACTTTCCCGGTAAAAGAAGTTCAGGCTCCCAATCCAAATCCCAACGTGGAAGGTTTGCGCAAAGACTGGCTCAACCTCAAGGATACCCACGGCTTTTTTGGCATCCTGAGAAGATACAAATTGACCAGGATCCAGGCGCTCGAACTCGCCCCGGAAGGCATGGCCGAAAAAATCGATAATGAAAGTATATACCGGATGCTGGAACTCGCGGTACAGCGACAGGTATCCATCATGTGTTTTACCGGCAATCAGGGATGCATCCAGATCCATTCCGGTCCCATCCACCATCTCAAAGAGATGAGAGGCTGGTACAACATCCTGGATCCCAGCTTCAATCTCCACCTGAACACAGAGGATATTGACCAGGCATGGATCGTCAAAAAACCCACGACCGATGGCATCGTGACCAGCATAGAGTACTTTGACAAAAACGGAGAACTGATCACGTACTTCTTTGGTGCGCGTAAACCAGGCATCCCCGAACTGGAATCCTGGAGGGAAATAGTCGAGGATACCCAGTTGAATGCAGTAAGTAAGGTATAATGCGCTCATATCCATTGATATTAGTATTGAATTTCCTGGCCATTTTCAGCACAAATGGCCAGGACACTCTTTCATTTCAGGAAGATTCGGAATTGTGGAATCTGTCTCTGGACCAGGTCGTGGTCACCGCCCAACACGAGCCCACGCACTACAAAAATGCGGTTCATCCCGTCCACGTGATCGATGGAAAAACCATTGAAAAACTAGGTATGGCCAATCTGGCTGAGGTACTCAGTACGCAACTCAATATGCAGGTGACGACCGATCTGATTCTAGGCAGCGGATTGACGATGCAAGGCATCAGTGGAGAAAATATCCAGATTATGATAGACGGCGTACCCGTCATAGGTCGTCTGGATGGGAATATTGATTTGTCCCAGATACAGATGAACAATATCAGAAGGATCGAGGTCATCGAAGGCACCATGTCGGCCCAGTTTGGCAGCAACGCTACCGGGGGTGTCATCAATATCATTACCCGGTCTTCGCAGGTTCCTTCGTTCCAGATTTCAACCCGAAACCGGGCAGAATCCAGAGAAATCCTGGACAATTCCCTGTCGGCGGGATATCGTTTTGGTGATTTTTTCATTCAGGGGAACGGTCGCCGAAACGACGTACGCCTCGACGATGTCGACAATCTGAGGTTGATGGAGCAGGTGAGTCTGGAAGACGGCACATCCTACCGGACAAAGAAATTTCCCTGGAATCCAAAAATCCAGCACTCAGCCGACGCTTCGCTCAAATATCAACTGACAGATTCGGTATCGATGCAATACAGTTACCGGCATTTCGACGAAACCGTCACCCGGTACGGGGAAAGACGACGCCCCGACTTCAAGCCCTATGCGTTCGATGATATATACGACACCCGCCGCGGGGATCATGCCCTGATGGCCAGTGGCTACCTCGGTGGCCGGTTGTACTTCACCTCTACGCAGGCCATCAGCACGTACGACAGGACGCTGATCACACTCCGCAAAAATTTTGAGGAAAACGACGTACTGACGCTCGATGGTTCTCAGGACTCCACGCATTACAGAAATTTGCTGAGCCGCAATATGATCAGCTATTCGACGCCGTTCAAACTGGACATTCAGGCGGGGATAGAATGGCAACAGGAATCCGCCACCGCTTCCCGGTTTGCTGAAACGGAATCCGGCGAAAATCTATCCTCTATAACCAATACAGCGGGGTGGCTCAGTCTCAAATACACGATCCATCCATCGATGACTATCCTGGGAAACCTGAGATACGGTCACAATACCCGATTTGACCATCCATTGCTGCCCTCCCTTCAGGCATTGTGGAAACCCGGCCAAAACTGGTCAATCAGAGCGGGTTATTCCAGAGGATTCCGGGCTCCTTCACTGAAAGAAATGGTTTTTGAATTCATCGATATCAACCATTATATCCTGGGCAATGAAAACCTGGAGGCGGAAACTTCCTCCAATTACAATCTCGATCTATCGTTCGACATTCCCATAGTCGGACGTAAGCTCACTACCAGCATAGGGTTATTTTCCCATCAGATCAGGGACCGGATTATACTGGCAGAGTTTGAATCGCTCAAGTATACCTACCGGAATATAGAAGAGTTCCAAACGCGTGGATTTGACGTGGCTCTGGAATACCCTGTCACCAAAAATCTTAAGTTGCGATCCGGAGGCGGGGCAACTTTCTTATCCAATTTGTTTTCCGAGACGCACGATTCCAGATCATTCCACCCCGTCTATGAATTTCAAAATTCCCTGGAATTTTTCTGGCCCTTGCTCAAGACCGACTGGCAGGTTACACAAAAATACACCAGTGACCAACAGCAATTTCAACTGGACGCGACAGGAGAACTCGCCGAGGGTTCGATCGAGGGGCACAATATGATGCATGGATCCGTCACGAGATCGTTTTTCAACAATGCCTTGTCCCTGTCCCTGGGGGTTAAAAACCTGCTGAATGTTTCTTCGGTCGGGGTCCAAAATGCCGGAGCGGTCGGAGGTGTCCACGGTGGTAACGGAAATAGCCGGCTCATTCACTGGGGGCGGTCATATTTCGTAGGATTGAATTACACGTTTTCCCGGTGATAAATATGATGAATCGGTTTCCATGGTCCAATCGTTCTCTATGACCTGATCACTCCGGGAAAATAATGGACATCGGATTCACTCCGTTCATGGCATTTCCTCAGGCATCCCCTCCCGACTGCGTATAGGCCGTGATCCTCACAAAATGAGTTTCGGGGTTATTGGGCCGAAGAATGGCCAGAGCCCCTTTTTGAATATTGGGAAAATAAATCGTGGCCCCGTATGCTCCGGAACTCATAAACATCCCATGGACAAAATTGTATTCGCTGATGTAAAAGAACCGCATGCTGTCTATCAACACGCCTTGTTCGCTCCCGAATACGTTGTGAAGTCTTTGGATCGTCATGCTGTACACATGTTGGATGTCATCTTCCAAACTGACCGGGAGTGGGTCCGATATTTCCATCAATCCATGGCCACCGGCTTTTGACAAAAAGTGTTTCATCGCTTCGTCGTAATCATCTCCCAAAGTCAAATACTGAACCATGATGGAAATGTCTTTTTCATCGAATGTGGCCATAGGTAATAACTTTTTATTCAAACCAATATACTAAATAAAAGGAGGGGGACTCAAAGTTTTCGGTTATTTTTTCCACAAGTTCTCTGATTTTCAATGCAATTGGAAGGATTGAAGCCTCAATTTTGTGATAATTCTGCATGATTAATACGGGCATCGCCATGAAGGGCTCTTCCTCAACCAACCCCGGTCGGTCTGACAAAAGTGACCTGGCCACGCGTGCGGTACCGTTCTCAATGGATGGAGAAGTTAGAAAGTGACAGCATCACAGGAATAAAAAAAAAAATCAACCTAAAACGTAGTCCAGGTTGATTTTTTACTATGATTATACGTTGAAGGAAATCATTTTCCGGTCATGCCCCATTCATCGCGGCTGAGGTAACCGGATGGCTTCTTATTGTTTGATAAACTCCCCATCGACTTTTATGACGACTTCTTCACTGATGAGGGCTTTGGGAAATCCTTTTCCGACGTTGTATTCTATCCTGTCAATGGCACCGGTTACCTGAAATCCGGCAATGCTTTTACCCTGGTCATTTTGGATGGTTCCTCGGTACCACAAATCCAGCGTAATCGGTTTCGTAACGTCCTTGATGGTGAGATCTCCCATGACTTTATAG
Organism: uncultured Bacteroidota bacterium; assembly: GCA_937876435.1. Classification (GTDB taxonomy): domain Bacteria; phylum Bacteroidota; class Bacteroidia; order Chitinophagales; family Saprospiraceae; genus Membranihabitans. Next base: position 3,430 of record CALEIL010000383.1, on the reverse strand, counting down.
TGACCTTTTTTACCAGCTTTCTTAATGGAATGGCTTTTAAAAGTCATTTTGGGAAATTTTTCCACTTCAAAGAAATCTGCGCTTCTCAGGTGGTCATCGCGCATTTTAACCTCCGTGTCGATAGAATTGACATCAATGGTCACCTCAAATGAGGCATCACTAAAATCTTCTTTGGAAGTTCCGATTTGAGCATCGAAGGAATTGAACAGTCCTTCCACGTCGGAGATCGTATTGTGTACGGTACTAAAGGTCACTTTGGCGTGCGCAGGATCTACTTTCCAGGTGCTCTGAGCGTATACTGATACGGACAACAGAAATGCGAGGGCCAGGGTGGCCAATGATTTGATCATTTTCATAATGGTTTTGTTTTTTGTGATAAATATAATCTTAGTATTCATGCTACAAATATACCACCCCATCATGCTCTGCCAATTCACATAGGTTAAGAAACACTTTTATTCAGAGGATCCCGTTTGCACCCATGAAAATGAACCGTTCGATTCTTCGATTCCCCAAAACCAAAACGATGCGACCGTCCTGTCCCCGTTTTCATTGAGTAATGTAGAGCCCGTCACACCAGAAAATTCATCCGCATTCTGGTGAAAAATTTCCCGGGTGATGCTCTCGGATTGATTTTCCACGTCCGAAGCATGGTAAGTAAGGGCTATGACCCACAGGGCATCGTAAGTAGCCAGTGCAAACGCACCGGGTTCTATGCCCGTTTGTGTTTCGATTTCATTTTGCAAGGGTTCCCAGAAGGACGCTGCCGCAGATGGCAATCCAAATTCGGGAGCGAAAAAACCGGTTTTGATGGCAAATTGTGAAGCCAATTCATTGTCCGTAAAAGCTTCACTTCTGGTTATTCCATCCCCCCCAAACCACTGAACCGAATTCAACACCTGATGGTCATTTGCTGCTGCAAACAAATCGACGGCTTCATCGAATGCTGCGATATAGACCCCCACCGCATCGCTTCCGTGTGCTCCAATGGCCGTATTGAGGTGGTCCTCCAGAGAGGCTATCACGGGATCAAAATCTGAGATATTGTCAGCGTAATGATCCATATCGTAGATCGTCCCGCCGAGGTCAGTAAATGCCTGATCGATGCTTTCTTTCAGTCCGGTATTGCCTACATCATCGCGGGCAACCGTAACCAGCCCCCTGACACCCGCATCATAAATCGCCTGAGCGAGGGCTTCCCCTTCGAGTTGTCCGTCGGGGCAAAACCGGAAAATATTATCATCGGGGATACTGAGAGAACCTGCGGTACTCCCCTGACTGACTACGTACATCGCGTTGTCATCTGCAAATGTTTTGACCGCTGCCAGTTCAGAGCTGCTCTGAGGGCCGACCAAAAACCTGATGCCTTCCGATTTGGCAGCTTCGATTGCTTCTACTGCCTGATCCACTTCCAGTTTGGTGTCATAAACCTTACCGGTAAACCGGTATCCTGAACCGATGTCCTGCATGAACACATTGATATCATCCAGCGCGATCTCCATCGCGAGTTCCGAAGTCTTGCCCAGAGTCGACCAGTTTCCGGTCAGCGAGAGCAAAGCGCCGATGGTGATGGTGTCCGATGGGATATCTGGTATATCCATATCTTTATCATCCTTGCTGCACCCGGTTGAAAGTATAATGCTCAGAGTGGTCAGAAAGAGAAAAATGTATCTTGATGTCATAATGCTTAAAAGATTTGGTTAATGGCAACAAGATGCGAATGTACAAATATAAATTATACACCCGGGCTTCGGGGAAGCCAAAAAAAGGTTTTTGCTTCAAAAACAATAGATTTGTTGGTACCTGACGAGGGCTCTGAGGCCTACAGCCAACAGCCAAAGGTTGATAGTTTGAGAAGGCTGATAGCTGAGAGCTGAAAGTTGGCAACAAGGCAAAAAAGACGAAAATGGATACAGACGATTTATCAACTGAGACTTATCAAGGAATAATCATTGAAGCAGAAAAATTTGATCATGACTTAACTCTTCATTTTGGAGTTTTAGCATCAAGTTGTAATGACGAAGAAGATTATTTGGACAAAGCTTCGGACTTAATATCAGAACTTCGGTCATTGGACGAAGAGGAATTAATTGACGTATTTTTTGGTAATCTTCCTGACACCAAGTTATTAAATTTGACCCTTGACCGAATAATCGAAAACATTGACCAAGTGAGGAAAATGCCTAAAGATCAAAGACATTATGAATTTTAAACAGGACATTTCAACAACGAAATTCAACTTTGTTTCGATAGACAAATTTGTTAATCAATACCATAAAAACAACTCCGACACTGATACAGATGACCTAAGAGAAAATTTAAGCCATTTCAAGACACTGAAATTACAAGGACAAAAATGTGACTGTGGAAATCCAATTTGGATAATCGGTTCTGCAATTACAGGCTTGGGTTGTTTTACTTGTATATCAGGGGACACAGACAGCAGTAACGACTATGAAATAAAATAAGCCCAGTTGCCAACAAAACCTAAAAGCAAGCGGGCAGAAAGTGCTATATTTGAAAATACTACACCTAAAAAAACTCCGTAACGGTTGACAAAGACCCGGGTTCCAAAGCCCGCCAGCTTTTAGCCAAACCGTTATGGGCAAGCTGAGAGAACTGCAGAACTACAAGTAACGTTTAATAATAAAATTGATTATCTTAGCCACATGAGAACGCTAACCATAAATTTACCAAGTACGATAGATTTGAATGACAAAGAAGCTAAAATGGCTTTGGCATCTAAATTATATGAATTGGGAAAACTTACTTTGGGCCAAGCGGCTGAATTGGTAGGTTATTCGAAAGAGACTTTTATGGAATTGCTAGCTGATTATGGTGTTTCATTTTTTAATTATTCTCCAGATGAACTTGATGAAGATATAAAGAATGCAGAAGATTATAGTCTCTGATACGAGCTGCTTGATCCTTTTTCATAAAATTGGCGAACTTGAATTATTGCGAAAGGTTTTCGGAGAGATAATAATAACGGAAACCGTTTCTAAAGAATTTAATAGAGCGATTCCCAAATGGATTCAAATTGTAAACCCATCGACAAACCTTCATTTTGGATTACAAGGATTTTTAGACCCAGGTGAGGCGACTTCTATTTCCTTAGCGGTAGAATTTAAGGGATCTTTACTAATTATTGATGAATCGAAAGGAAGGAAAGTCGCCAAAGAATTGGGCATAGCAATTTCTGGATCACTTGGAGTATTAGTGACTGCAAAGAACAGAGGTATCATTGATTCGGTAAAGCCAATTATAGAAAGGATTACGCAAACTAATTTTAGGCTATCCGATAAATTGGTTAAAAAGGTTCTCCAGCATGTTAACGAGGAATAGATAGCCAGCGAGCCCATAACACTGTGTAGTATCCATGCCGGTTGCAGTGGGGATGGGAAATTTTCTCCTTTACGCTATCTTTAGT
>CALEIL010000382.1 GCA_937876435.1 uncultured Bacteroidota bacterium | reverse complement strand
ATGACGTCGGGTCAGGGTCGCTCCCCTACGGAGTTCCGTATCACTGCGTTACAGCACGTTCTTCGAACGGCTTTCACTAGGTGATACCGAGTCCTGCGGGCAGCTCATGCAGTTTGGATGTTGGGGTAGGCGATATTAGTAAAAGAAAGTATTTGGGGGGAAGAGGTGGGGAATGGTTGGGGAAAATTCTCGAACCACGAGAAAAAATTTATTTAGATTGCTGAAATGAGAATCGGCCTAAAAAATTCTCGTGGTTCGAGAAAGAGAGTGAAAGCTGCATTATAATTCTCGTGGTTCGAGAAAGATATCATAAGCTGTGCCTTTAATTCTCGTGGTTCGAGAAAATGTTCTGCCATAGATCTGCTTTGAAAAAATATTCTCGTGGTTCGAGAATTGTCTAGGTGTAAAATTAAAATTCTCGTGGTTCGAGAAATATTCAGGCATGGAAATTTAATATCTCGTGGTTCGAGAAAGATAGCGAGAAATGTACCATAAATTCTCGTGATTCGAGAAAATGTTTTGAAACTAATTCAGGACAATTCTCGTGGTTCGAGAAAATCCTCCCACCCCTACCTTCTAATCCTTATTAGCCAACTGACCGCAAGCAGCATCTATATCCTTGCCGCGACTTCGTCTCACAGTCACCATCACACCTTTCTTAGTTAGTGATTCAGCAAAACGATTCAGTCTTTCTTCATCGGATTTTTCGAAGGTGCCGAGCCCGATGGGATTGTATTCGATAATGTTGATCTTGACGGGGTAATGACGACAAAGTTTAGACAGGTTTTCAGCGTCCTGTAGCGTGTCGTTATAGTTGTGAAAAGCAATGTATTCGTACGAAATCCTGTTGCCTGTTTGTTGATAGAAGTATTGAATAGCCTCGTGCAAGGCTTCCAAATTGTTGCTTTCGTTGATGGGCATCATCTCATTTCGCTTGGCGTCATCAGCGGCGTGGAGAGAAAGTGCGAGATTGACCTTGGTCCCGTCATCCGCCATTTTTCTGATCATTTTGGCTATTCCTGCTGTTGAAACTGTAATTCTTGATGGTGACATTCCCAATCCTTGAGGAGAAGTAATTTTTTCTACACTTGCCAAGGTATTTTTATAATTCAATAAAGGTTCACCCATTCCCATGTAAACAATATTGGTCAATGGGGTATTGTAATATTTTTCTGCCTGTTCTTTGATGATGGCCACCTGATCATAAATTTCATCGGCATTGTACTCGTTCAACAATTCGTTGATTCCAAAATAGGTTTTCAACTCCATGTGAGTCCAGTGGTACAATGGATTCCTCATCGTATAAGGAACACTTCGGGCCCAGGCGCGAAACTTTTCACGTGGCTCGGCTCCGCCGGTAATCAGATCTTCGTCAATGCCCAGGGCCCTCATAGCACGCCATTTGTAATGATCCCCTTCCAGCCAGGCCTCGGTTATATTATTGTATATCCGCTCCTGATAAATTTCAGATGGAGGCAAATGGTTGTGATAATCGATGATTGGCATATGCTGGGCGTGATCAAAATACAATTGCTCGGCATACCGGTTGCTAAGTATAAATTTCTTTTTATTAAATTTTCCCATGATGCAGTATTCTTCCACCGGGTTTACGGTCATTTTTTGACGCAAAACCGATATTGATGACGATTAAAATTCTCTGATTTTTACACTTCGAAAGGAAACCTTGTCGCCATGATCCTGAAGTAGGATATGTCCTTCGTCCCATTCCCCGAAATTGGGCCAGTCTTTGTACTTACTATATGAAACCAGAGCCCGAAAGGCAGGTGTTCTACGCTCATATTCCAGCACTTTATTACCATTGAGCCAGTGTTCTATGTGATTTCCGTGGACGAGAACCCGTCCTTTGTTCCAATTACCGACTCCGTTAAATGGTTTTGATCTGTGGGGAATTGAAAGGTTCCCGGCAGGAATCAGGTCGTAAAGTGAAGCCACCGTTCTGTTGCCCTGAACGCCCATTTTGGCATCCGGATGATTTTTATCATCCAGGATCTGGTATTCCAGTCCGATCGAGGAACCTTTTCCTTTATTGAGACCGGGATCTACGAAATATTTCACTCCTGAATTGGCCCCTTCGGTCAACATAAACTCAAAAGAGAGTTCGAAATTTGAAAACTTATCTTTGGTTATAATGTCGCCCCCGTTGGCGGACTCTGCGCCGTCGCTGGACAATACGGTCAGTACCCCGTCCTCTATAGTCCATCCTTTCTCAGGAAAATGATCCAGTTTGGCTCCTACCCAACCTTCGGTAGTTTCACCGTCCCACAACAAACGCCATCCCCTTCTCTTTTCCTGTTCACTCAAAGTATTGGGTATCATATTGATTTCTATCACGTCCGGATCCATACTCCAACGGTGGCGGTCGAGATCTTCGGTGGCAATCCTGATATTCCGCCAGCGTACCTGCGTACCTTCCTTATCCTTGTCGTCTCCGATTCCGTGCACCTGAAAACCGATAAAACCTTCTGCTGTCATATCATCGATGAGATTAGCGGTATTGACCCCATTCACCCACACCCGAATTGATGGACCGATCGCTTCCACCCGATAGGAATTCCACCCCCCGGCGTTGAAAGCAGCACGACCTTCCGGATTCTGGGCCAGGGGATACAACCATCCCCGGCGGGCTTCGTCGTAGATTCCCCCACTGTAAGCCCGGGTACTGGGGTCAATTTCGACCTGATAGCCGTGTACCCGGCCATCCCGGTAGGAAGGTAGACTATTGGAGCGAATCTGAACTCCACTGTTGAGGCTGGCGTCCACCCGCACATCAAATTCCAGGATGAAATCACCATAATGTTTTTCGGTGGTCATAAATGAATTGGGAGTACCCATTTTGGAGGTACCGACCATCACACCATCTTCCACACGATACGTAGCTTCTCCATTGAGTTGCTTGAATCCGTCAAAATTTTTTCCATTAAACAGGGGCATCCATTTTTCCTCCTGGGAAAACCCTGACTGATAAAAGAGTGACAGGATGATGACCGCCAACACAGTATTTATTGTTTTCATAATTGTGATTTACATATTTTAAAAATTCATCTAATCTGTTTCGAAATTCAATTCAATTAATATCCAAATAATTCAGGCAACCATAGCGTGATCTGAGGAATATAGGTCACGATCATCAGGACTACGATCATAGCCACCAGAAAAGGAATCAAAGGTTGTAATACCTGCGTGATTTTAACTTTGGCCACTCCTGCCCCCACAAATAACAAGGATCCCACTGGTGGAGTACACAAGCCAATGCACAGGTTCATCACCATGATGATACCAAAATGCACCGGGCTCATCCCCAAGGCGGTGACCAGAGGCAAAAATATCGGTGTAAATATCAACAAGGCCGGCGTCATGTCCATAAAGGTCCCCACCACGAGGAGCAATAAATTTATAATAAGGAATATAAGGATGGGACTGCTTACGTTCTCCAGCAGAACGGTAGATATATATTGCGGTAAGCTTTCGTAGGAGAATAGCCAGGACATGGCCATGGATGTACCGATCAGAAACGTGACGATGGCATTCGTTTTGGAACTTTCCAGAAATATCCTCCTGAAATCCCGAAATTTGACTTCCTTATACGATAAAGCCAGAATCGCCGCATACACCACGGCAATGGCGGCCGCTTCGGTGGCTGTAAACACACCAAATACGATACCACCGACAACCACCACCAGCATCATCAGGCTAAAAAATGCCCCTTTGAAGTCCGTCCAGAGCTGAGACAAGGGAACCCGTTCCGCCCGGGGCAATTTCATTTTTTTGGCGTAATAAAACGCTACTACCATCAGACCCAACCCAATGAGCATACCCGGTATATACCCCGCCAGAAAAAGGGCAGCCACAGAAGCCGAACCCCCACTCGCCAGAGCAAATACGATCAGCGCATTACTCGGAGGGATGATGAGACCGGTGGAGGCCGAAGTAATGTTGACGCCTACCGTAAAACCTTTCGGGTATCCATCTTTGGCCATTCTGTCGGTCATTATCCCACCAATAGCGGTGGCAGCAGCTACTGCAGATCCGGAAATGGCACCAAACATCATGGCAGCCAGAATATTGACAAAAGCCAGACCTCCCGGCAATGAACCAATCAGTGATTTGGCAAAATTGATCATCCGCCGGGCAATTCCACCCTGATTCATGATTTCACCAGCCAGTATAAAAAACGGAATAGCGAGCAATGCAAATGAATCCAGCCCGGTGACCATGCGCTGACTTATCGTTGTCACCGCAGGCAGAAAAGGTATACTGATCAATAAAGTCAGCGTGGTGGCAATACCGATGCTAAAAGCCACGGGGACTTTCAGTAGGAGAAGGACAAAAAATGTGAGGAAGAGAATGAGTAAACTGGCTAATTCAGGATTCATGGGCACTATACTTTAGGTCTTTGATAAGGGTCAGATGGTGGACCGTGTACATCACGATCAAAATACCACTAATGGGAAGAACGCAATACACATACCCCAGGGGGACTTGAAGTGCTGGCGATTTTTGTTCCAGGTAAAAGGTCATATACATCAGGTAACCTCCTCCAATGATCATGACCATCACGGCAAACAATATAATAAGCACCTCGATGAAATAATCCAACCTGCGTTTATTCTTCAGTGACAATTTCCCAAAAAGAATATCGATTTCGATGTGTTCCCTTTTTCCGGTAATATACGCTGCTCCAAGCATCGCCAGCCACATCAGACAAAACCTGGCCAGCTCTTCAGTCCAGGAAGCAGAGATATTGAACAGATACCGGCTCATGACCTGCCACACTACGCTGAGGGTCATCACAAAAAAGACCACGACCAGAATAGTTTCGGTGATTTTATTGAAGAAGGATATCATGATTTAGTAAGATTTTCTATTTGCTCGATCAAGCCTCCCATCACGGGATCATTTCTGAGCCGATCTTTCAATGGTTTGGTAGCTTCTCTGAAAGACTCTGCATCGGGTTCAATGATTTCCATGCCTTGTTCCTTCAGAAACTTCATATCCTTCTCGACCGCTTCCTCCCACAATTTCTTCTGCTCTACCAGTGAAACATCGGCGGCATCCTGGATCCAGCTTTGCTCTTCGGCGCTGAGAGTCTTCCACACCGGCATGCCGATTACCAGGACATCGGGAAGTAGAGTATGCCGATCCAATGTATAGTATTTACAGACCTCATAATGATTGGATGAGACGACCGACGGTGCGTTGTTTTCGGCTCCATCCACTACACCTTGTTGAAGGGCTGTATACAATTCACCAAAAGACATAGGAGTAGCCGACCCACCCATCATGTTGACCATTTCTATGGCCAGTTGATCGTTCATCACCCGAAGTTTCAGACCACTCACATCTGCGGCTGTCCGGATCGGTTTGTTCTTGGTGTAAAAACTGCGACCACCCGCATCATAAAACACCAGACCGTTCAAATAATAATCCTGGCCGCTGTCCAGAATTTCACGCCCGATATCACCTTCCAGGACTTTCCATGCATGATCTTCTCCCTCAAAAATATATGGAATCCCAAGCACCCGGTATTTTGGTGAAAAATTGGCCATGGTCCCTGCGCTGACCTTGGTCATCCCCACGCTGCCAATTTGCACCAATTCAAGTACCTCTCTTTCGGATCCCAACTGGCTGTTGGGGTAGACTTTCACGTGGAGTTTGCCACCTGAATTTTCAGCTACCTTATCTGCAAAAAACATAATGGCATTGTGCACCGGATGAGCGGTCGGGAGGGAATGGCCCAGGATCAGGGTTTTTGTTTGATCATCTGATTGACAGGAAGCCATTAAAATTGTGCAGGCTAATAAATATAAGCACCATTGTTTCATGCATTCCGGTTTAAATGTAAAATAGCTTTTTCGATGCCCATGATCGCACGCAGTCCTTTCATCCGGCCAATCGCAGTATATCCCGGATTCGCGTTGCGGTCTCTGAGTTCATGCATCATCGCATGGCCGTGATCGGGTCGCATATATACCTTCCTGACATCATCCTTGAAAGCATCCACCAGGGATACCATATCGGCATTTCCTTCCAGATGATCTGCTTCGTAAAAGTGTTTATCTTCTACGATCTCCACGCTTCGCAAATGAAGAAAATGTATTCTGTCCCGGTATTTCCGGATCATGTGATGGAGATCATTGTCCGGCCGGGCACCCAGGGAACCGGAACAAAAGCATAAGCCATTGGCCAGGGAAGGTACTTCCTCGATAAAGGCGTCGTAATCGGCTTCGGTACTGACGATACGAGGAATACCAAATATCTCGAAAGGCGGATCGTCTGGATGAATAGCCAGGGAGATACCATGGCTCTCAGCCACCGGTACTACCTCCCGGAGAAAGGAGATCAGATTCTGGCGCAGCATGTCTGGGGTGACATTGTCGTAAAGTGACAATTTATCCCGAAAAACCTCCAGTTCATACCCCGCTTCTGACCCGGGCAGACCAGCCAGTATATTTCGGGTGAGGATATCTTTGGCTTTGGGTGTCATAATCTCGAACAGGTCACTCGCTTTTTCCAGGATTTGGGGATGATAATCCTTGCGGGCATTTTTACGTCCCAGGATAAAGATGTCAAAAGCAGCCAGGTCGATTATACTAAAATACAGAGCCAGGGAACCATCAGGAAGTTCGTGGTACAGTCTGGTTCTGGTCCAGTCCAGAATCGGCATAAAATTGTAAGTGATCACCTTCACGCCGGCAGCAGCGAGATTGCGGATAGACACCTTATAATTATCAATGTGCTCACGCGCCAGGGGTTCATTGAGCTTCATAGCTTCGGTAATAGGGAGACTTTCTACCACGTGCCAATCCAATCCGGCGTCGTTCACCTCCTTTTTTCGTTTTTCGATTTCCTCCAGGGGCCACACCTCTCCATTGGGAATGTGGTGAAGAGCGGTGACCACTCCTGTTGCTCCGGCTTGTCGTATATCGCTGAGGCTTACGGCATCATTGGGGCCGTACCATCGCATCGTATGAGTAAAAATAAAGTCCACTTTAGTGTTAATTTAATTTGTTCTGAAATCAGGATTTATACTCCGCTATATGCACTAAATCCCCCATCGACGGGTATGACGGTCCCGGTTATAAAACCAGACCCGGCGCTGATGAGGAAATGTAATATTCCATTGAGCTCTTCGGCCCGGCCAAACCTTTGGTATGGAGTGTTTTGTACGATCCTTTCCCCCCGGGAAGTAAGAGAACCATCCGGATTGGTGAGCAATTCCCTGTTTTGTTCGGTCAGAAAAAATCCCGGGGCTACCGCATTGACTCTGATCCTCTCACCGTATTTGGTAGCAAATTCCACAGCCAGCCATTTAGTGAAAATATCCACGGCCGCCTTGGCCATAGAGTATCCCAGAACCCGGGTGATGACCCGGTCCGCAGACATCGACGAATAATTGATGATCGAGCTTTGGCCATCTTCGGGGAATAAATCTGCCAGCACATAGGTAGGCAGAAGCGTTCCCATCAGATTGAGGTCAAAAACCTGACGCAAATCTGAAATACTCGCGTCGAAAAACGTCGAATCGGGCTGGATCACGGCCCCCGGCATATTGCCTCCTGCCGCGTTGATCAAAACATCAAGTCCGCCCCACCGATCAGCAATCCCGCTTCTTACTTCCTTCAAAAAAACTTCGTCGGTCACGTTTCCCGAATAACCAAATACATCCGGCGAAATTTGTTGCCATTTTTCAAGCAATTGCGTCAGTTTGGAAGGATTCCGGTTGAGTACGCAAACCTTTGCACCCTGAGACAATAAATAAGACACCGCCGTCTGGCCCAAAACTCCGGTCCCTCCAGAAATGACAATTTTTTTATCCTGAATATTAAATAGTGACAATCGTAATTACTTTTATTTGATCGAATTCCCAATAAATGAGGTTTTTTTGAAATCGTGCTAAAACTACATCAAATTCATTTACTTCACCAAATTTTCATGCGCTAAACTTAAAATCAATATATTTGCCGTTCACTATAACGACTGCAATATGAAGTTCAAAGCCGAAATACAGGTTATGCCCCATGCAGAGCTGCTAGATCCTCAAGGTAAAACGGTAGGAAAGAATCTTCCCAATATAGGGATTCATCAGGTCGAGCAGGTCCGTATTGGCAAACACATTGAAATGATCGTTGAGGCCCAATCCGAAGAGGAGGCTAAAAACATCGTAGATACTGCCTGCAAGAAACTGCTGGCAAATCTCATCATGGAGACGTATGAATTTAAAATTTACCCCCTCCCATAATGCTCTATCTTGTTCCCACTCCCATAGGCAATCTCGAAGATATCACCGTTCGCGCCCTCGATGTTTTGAAAACCGTGGACTATATACTCGCTGAGGATACGCGGAAAACTTCTATCCTACTCAGGCACTACGACATTGATGCCCGGACAACATCCTATCATCAGCATAACGAAAAGAAAAAACTTCAGGCGGTTCTCTCGCATCTGAAAGAAGGAAAGAAGGTAGCGTTGGTATCAGAAGCAGGTATGCCAGGGATTTCGGATCCGGGATTTCTCCTGGTCAGAGCGTGCATCGAAGAAGATATTGTGGTATCCAGCTTACCTGGTCCCAATGCACTGACATCGGCCCTGGTCGCCTCAGGTCTTCCCTCGGATCATTTCTATTTTGCCGGCTTTCTCCCGCATAAGAAAGGTAGAAACAAGAAGTGGGAAGATCTTGCCTCTCGGGAAGAAACCATGATCGTATATGAGTCTCCCTACCGCATTGACAAATTTCTGATGGAGTGCGAAAAGTACACCGGACCCGACCGCTTGATCTGTATCGCCCGGGAAATGACCAAGATTCACGAGGAATATATTCGTGGAACCGTAAGTGAAATACGTTCTTCGCTGGAAGATCGCGATCCGCTCAAAGGAGAGATGGTAGTGGTGATCGCCGGAAAAGGGTACTCTCCAGCCCGGGAAAGTTAATTTTGCATATAACCCTCCACAGCTCCTGTCGATAGATAATTCGGGAGAAAATTGTCTGTATTTATATTCAATCTGAATAAACATAACCCAAATACTTTTGTTATTCGACTCAAAGGGCGTAAATTTGACCGCTGGAAAAAGTGATAAGTTCTTCATATTATATGGTGTGAAATCGCTATTAGAGATCCGGATGGTTTTAAGTTCTGCGGATTGTATAATTTCCAAATAAATTACAATCGGAAGATTGTCAAAAACCATAGAGGAGAATGAGAACCGAAAATGAAATAATTGATGACTTTACTACCCGGGAATACGAATATGGATTCGTGACCGACATCGATATGGATGTCTTACCGCCGGGACTCAACGAAGAAGTCATCCAGTTTATATCAGCCAAAAAGGAGGAACCTGAATGGTTGCTCGAATGGCGAATGAAAGGCTATAAGGCTTTTCTAAATTCGAATATGCCGCACTGGCAGAATTTTAAAGCTCCCGACGTGGACTTTCAGGACATCTCTTATTATGCCGCACCGAAAAATCAACTAAAATACGAAAGCCTCGATGAGGTGGATCCGGAATTGTTGAAAACGTACGACCGACTCGGCATCCCCCTGGAGGAACAGAAATTGTTGGCAGGAGTTGCCGTGGACGCCGTTTTTGACAGCGTATCCATCGCGACTACCTATAAAAAAGAACTGGGAAAACTGGGGATCATATTTTGTTCGATGAGCGAGGCGGTGAAAAACCATCCCGAGCTGGTTCGCAAATATCTGGGCACCGTGGTCCCACATTCAGATAATATATACGCATCGCTCAATACCGCCGTATTTTCAGACGGATCGTTCGTCTATATTCCGGAAGGAGTCAGATGTCCGATGGAATTGTCCACTTACTTCCGCATCAATGCCCAGAATACAGGGCAATTTGAAAGAACCCTGATAGTCGCTGAAAAAAACAGTTACGTCAGCTACCTCGAAGGCTGTACAGCCCCCAAGAGGGATGAAAATCAACTCCACGCAGCGGTGGTGGAGCTGGTGGCTATGGAAGGAGCCGAAATCAAATATTCTACGGTTCAAAACTGGTTTCCCGGTGATGAAAGTGGGAAGGGTGGTATTTACAACTTTGTGACCAAAAGGGGTATCTGCAAAGGTGATCGCTCCAAAATATCCTGGACTCAGGTGGAAACTGGTTCCGCGATAACCTGGAAGTACCCCAGCGTGATACTCAAAGGGGATGACTCTGTAGGAGAATTCTATTCCGTAGCTGTGACCAAAGGCAAACAAATTGCCGATACTGGAACCAAAATGAACCATATCGGGAAAAATACCAAAAGCAGGATCATTTCAAAAGGGATCTCTGCAGGACAAAGCAATAATAGCTATCGGGGCCTCGTGCAGATCGGGAAAGGGGCGCATAAAGCGAGAAACTTTACCCAGTGTGATTCGCTCCTCATCGGAAATCAGTGCGGTGCGCATACGTTTCCCTATATAGAATCCAGAAATCAAACCGCCATGCTGGAACACGAGGCGACCACCTCCAAGATCGGGGAAGATCAGATTTTTTATCTGAATCAACGTGGCATCGATCCGGAAAAAGCGGTGGCCCTTATCGTAAATGGATACGCGAAGGAAGTATTGAGCAAACTGCCAATGGAGTTTGCCGTAGAAGCGAAAAAATTATTGGCTCTTACACTCGAAGGTAGTGTCGGATAAGGCGAGTCCAAATCAAAGAAAATTTAAAGCAAAATAACATGTTGGAAATAAAAAATCTCCATGCCTCAATCGATGGCAACGAAATACTCAAAGGACTGAATCTATCTGTAAAGCCGGGTGAAATTCATGCGATCATGGGACCCAATGGGTCCGGCAAAAGTTCCCTGGCGTCCGTATTGGCGGGAAGGGAGGAATTCGAAGTGACCGAAGGAGAGATTTCATACAAGGGCAAAGATCTGCTGGATATGGATCCAGAGATCAGGGCACGCGAAGGAGTATTCCTGGCATTTCAATATCCAGTGGAAATCCCGGGCGTTTCCAATATCACATTTTTGAAGACTGCCGTGAATGAAATTCGGGAACATCAGAAACTCGAACCCATGACAGCGAGAGAGTTTTTGAACAGAAGCAAGGAAATGCAGGAACTGGTTCAGTTTGATTCTGCACTGGCCAACCGATCCCTCAACGAGGGTTTTTCAGGAGGGGAGAAAAAACGAAACGAAATCTTCCAGCTCGCTATGCTCAATCCGTCGCTGGCCATTTTGGATGAAACCGACTCCGGACTGGACATCGACGCATTGAGGATCGTAGCGGATGGGGTGAATAAGTTGCACACTCCCGATAAAGCTTTTATAATTATTACCCACTATCAGCGGTTACTCGAATATATCATTCCCGATTATGTACACGTGTTGAGTAG
>CALEIL010000381.1 GCA_937876435.1 uncultured Bacteroidota bacterium | reverse complement strand
TATACATCAGATCGCATCCATGCTTCTTACACAAAGCACGGAATGGTGGATCCGATACATCCTCCATAGGTGCGAGCAAAAGCGGGAAATCAGGAATCTCTATATTTCCAATGGATACCATTCTTTATTTTTATAGATGCAAAATTAAAAATTTTGAATGAGAATCAGATCTCTTAGAAAATAAAGTCCTCTTTATATTTTTTTTTCTAATTTTAGCTCCATTCAAGATCGCTGATAAAATGTAAACAAACTTAACCTATGATCGCAACAGTTATTGCCTGTTTTGTAATTGGCTACCTGCTTATTGTCTTCGAACACCCTTTACGACTGGATAAAACAGTGCCTGCATTGCTGATGGCAGCCATATGTTGGGCCCTCCTTTCAGTTGGACATTTGGATGTTT
The DNA here is from genome assembly GCA_937876435.1 of uncultured Bacteroidota bacterium. Lineage (GTDB taxonomy): Bacteria > Bacteroidota > Bacteroidia > Chitinophagales > Saprospiraceae > Membranihabitans. The sequence goes on along the minus strand of CALEIL010000381.1, from coordinate 5,828 downwards.
CGATTCATACCGAACCCCACACTATTGAAGAAACGCTGTTGTATCATCTGGGTAAAACGGCTGAAATTCTGGTATTCCTGATCGGGGCGATGACCATCGTAGAAATCATTGATCTTCATCAGGGTTTCCAGATATTGAAAGACCTGGTCACCACCAAGAGTAGAAAAAAATTGCTTTGGATCGTCTGTGGAATTGCCTTTATTCTGTCTGCGATCATCGACAACCTCACCACCACCATCGTGATGGTCACTTTGCTCCGGAAATTAGTTAAGAACAAGGAAGACAGGTTGTGGTACACCAGTATAGTAGTCATCGCTGCCAACGCCGGAGGGGCCTGGTCACCGATCGGGGACGTGACCACGACCATGCTTTGGATCGGGAATAAGGTTTCTACGGTCATGCTGCTTGAAAAATTGATAATACCCTCATTGATATGTGCTGCTGTTCCAACATATGTGGCAAGTTTTCTAAAACCATTTAAAGGCAGACTGGATGACGATCCATCAGAGGATAGGGATCCACCAACGCTGAGATCGAGTAAAACCATGCTTATTTTAGGGCTGTCAATGATTATTTTTGTGCCCATTTTTAAGACGCTTACTCATCTGCCTCCTTACGTCGGCATGATGCTTTCACTGGGTGTAGTATGGTTGGTATCCGAATATATCCATCCCGAAGAAGACTTCACTGAGGAAAGACGCCACCTGTATTCAGCGCATAAAGCGTTGTCGAGGATAGAAATGTCGAGCATACTATTCTTTCTTGGAATACTGATGGCGGTAGGAGCATTGGAATCCATAGAGATACTGCAAAAACTGGCCGAATGGCTGGATTCCATCATCCCCAGCCGGGATTATGTGGCCATCCTGCTTGGTGTTTTCTCTGCTATCATCGATAATGTGCCTCTAGTAGCGGCTTCTATGAGTATGTATGATCTTCCTATCGATGATGATTTCTGGCATTTTGTGGCCTTTACAGCGGGAACAGGGGGTAGTATGCTGATCATTGGATCCGCTGCCGGAGTTGCGGCGATGGGGATGGAGCGGATCAGTTTTATATGGTACCTGAAAAAAGTTTCCTGGCTCGCAGCAATTGGCTTTATTGCCGGGTGTATCTTTATTCTCATAGAAGATATATTCCTTCACAATTTTTTCCACTAAATCATTGAAGATTTGAGATTAAATCTGTTGTATTTTATCGTGATTTTCGGATTCTTAACCGGCTGTACGGATAGTGAATCCGAAGAACTCATAGAAGGGCGTTGGTACGGCCGGACCATTGTGGAAGACGCTGAAAACAGGCCCCACGAATTGCCGGAAGGGATTTTTTTTGATTTTGATTATCCCAATTACGTATTCGAGGGAGATTCCAATGAACAGGGCAATTATTACATCAAGGATGAGAAGCTTCATTTGATACCTGAAGCACAGGAGGAGAAAAGGGCTATTTCCATATTGCAGTTGAGTTCGGATACGCTAACATTGAAATTGGTAGATAGTCTCGGAAGCAGGTCGGTGTTGTTTTTAAGAAATTGATATGTTCACTATCTCTGAGCCCGTCGCTGTATCAAAGAATGAGACCAGATGAACCTTTATCGGTCCCGGTCCATACGATGAGAAGATCCATCGACTCCGGCGTCATTTGCCATTTTTCAAACCTGACTCCACAGCCTGGCATTAGCCGGACGTAAGGGGCTATTTTTTTCATCAGGTCGGAATACAATTTATCGAGTGGAATCGGACGGCTTTCTATCTGCCGAATCAAAAAAGCTTTGAACAGTTTAAACATCGCTCTTTTTAATACATTCAACCCTTCTACCTCGAGTTTGTGGATCGTGGGATGAAGTGCATTTTCCTGGAGAACAAAAAACACCTCCATCTCAATATTCCAATCATTCGTAGTCTCTTTAAGACTAATTATCAATTGATTATCGCCGATCACTTTAAGTGATCCAAAAACTAATTCGTATCCCTTAATTTCGATTTTAGGCTTGACAAAGTGGTTAATAAAGAACGCAATTTCAGCCGTAGGCAATTGGAAATAGGAATAGGATGACGATTCACTGGCCTCCCAGCTACCAGGTACGCTATACGCAGTGAGGTGAAGTGAATCGATCGAGTCCTCAACAGACCGGGAAACCCGGTAATACAATTTCTCCAAAATCGCGGGTATTAAATCCGAATTAAAATACTTCCGGGAGGAATTGGCAATGATGGGTTGAAGGAAGTCCGATATCAATCCCGGCAATCGCTCTGAACTTTCTGCCAGATATTTGTTGATTGTCGGAATCAGATTCCATTGGTGGTCATCGATGTAAATCACGCTCTCCTCTCCCAGGCTGATATCCTCCACGAACCCCAGGTTATCTTCGCTCCATTTGACCAGGTGGCCAAGGCATCTTAATTTCAACAACCATTGAAGCCGGGTAGTGATCGCCCATTGGGGATCCACCGTTTCGCCCACCGACATCAGTCGGATTGTTACCAAAGAATCGTCCTCTGTCTGATGATTCCAATCCGCGGTCACCAGGGCCAGCTTATAGGGTATGTGCAATATGGGTAATAGTCCTTCTATAAAAAAAATATCGCCATCGAGTGCTTTGAATGCATCCTGATCGAGCTGAACGAGTATTTTACTGAGTTCAACGGTACTTTCCATAAAAATTTCGATTTGTTCTCAGAACATTATATTAAGAACGGGTAAATTATGAAAAAAAATATGGTGTGGTTCATAGAGCCCGGGATTTGTTAGCTGCCGGACCATTCTACTTCGTAGGACAGATTTTCGACAACTTATTACGCAAATAACCGAAGTGGTTATCCTTGAAACGTTTGAATCGATCTCCCAACCAACGAGAAGAAGACCTGCCTGCCCTGTCACTTACCTGCCCACCTGAGGGTGATGGTTGACAGGCGGCGAGCTGGCTACCTTCATCGATCTTACGATCGCTCTCGTTCAATTCATTTCCGAGACTACATTCAGCCACGTTTCGACCTTCACCAATTTTTGTGCCACCTCTTATCCCGGTCCAAAACGATCGAGGTATAACAGTACATTAACAGACGCACCCATCAAATAAGACCGATAATATACACCCATTCGTCATTATCTTTAGTACCTTTGTGGTGTATTTTAGAAGCATAAATCTGATCCAAATGAAAAAGATACATATAGCAGCTTTGGGAATATTAATCGTTGCATTAGCCATGATTTTTACTGCCTCTCAGGATTTTTCGACTTATGCTTCGTTTCAGGATGCTGCAGCAAGTCAAAGCGAAGTCAAAATCGTTGGGGAACTCGCCAAAGATAAAGAGATCTATTACGATCCGGCAGTAGATCCCAATTATTTCACCTTCCACGTCATCGACAAGGACGGCGTCACCCGCAAAGTGGTGATGAGTCGCGCCAAACCACAGGACTTTGAAATGTCCGAACAAATCGTGGTCACCGGGAAACTGGTAGGTGAAGAATTTTTAGCGAGCGACATTTTACTGAAATGTCCATCCAAGTATAAGGACGAAGAAATCTATCTCCGGGCCGAAACCACAGAATAATAAACATGACAGAAAATCTGGAGTACGTAGGTGAACTTCTTTGGCCGGGGGAAGTCGGTCATTATTTATTGATTACCGCTTTTGTAGCGGCCATTATCAGCGCTGTATCTTACGCCATTTCCAATACCAATACTCCGGATAGTGAAGCCTGGAAAAAACTGGGGAGGTACAGCTTTTATCTCCATGGATTGTCCGTGATCGGAGCGATTGTGATCCTCTTTACACTTATGCTCAATCACCACTATGAATACAACTACGTCTGGGCACACGTTTCCGATGATTTACCATTCAAATATATGTTTTCCGCATTCTGGGAAGATCAGGAAGGCAGTTTCTTGCTCTGGACTTTCTGGCAAGTCATCATAAGCGTCCTGTTCATCAGAATATCGTCGGCCTGGGAATCCAGTACGATGTGGATCATGGCTCTCATTCAGGTATTTCTCAGCAGTATGGTCCTGGGGCTGGTAATCGGTGATTTCCAGGTTGGAAGTTCTCCCTTCAACCTGCTCCGCGAAGAAAATGTATCTCCCGTTTTTGCTAATGTCAATTATCTTGACCTGATTGAAGGTCGGGGCCTCAACCCCCTTCTTCAGAATTACTGGATGGTCATCCATCCGCCGACGCTGTTTTTGGGATTTGCGCTGTGTAGCATCCCCTTCGCCATCAGTGGAGGAGCGATCGCCACCGGGCGGTTTACCGAATGGGTAAATCCTGCATTGAAGTGGGCCCTTTGGGCGGGTGGTGTTCTCGGGATCGGTATATTGATGGGAGGAGCATGGGCCTATGAAGCGCTTTCATTTGGCGGATACTGGGCGTGGGACCCCGTGGAGAATTCTTCTCTGGTCCCCTGGTTGCTGATGGTGGCTGCCCTGCATACCAACGTAGTGGCGAAAAGCGTCAGGAGATCGTACAAACTAACCTTTGTATTATACGCACTTTCATTTATCCTGGTCCTCTATTCAACTTTCCTGACCCGAAGCGGGCTCACGGCTGAAAGCTCAGCCCACGCATTTACCTCGAGTGGAATGGAGGGTCAATTATTATCGTTCATATTATTTTTCTTAGGTCTGGGAGGCTGGATCTATTTTGCGAAAGGAAAAAATATTCCATCCCACAAAGAAGACGAACCTTTCTGGTCCAGGGAATTTTGGATGTATCTGGGATCATTTGTTCTGATACTGTCCACCATCCTGATTACTTTTACCACCAGTATCCCCGTATTCAATAAGATCATCGACGGATTTGGCTCACTGACCGGGCAGGATCTCAGTTCCTGGCACCGGACCACCCCACTCGATCCGGTGGCGCATTACAATCGTTACCAACTTTGGATAGCCGTGTTAATCGGTTTGATGGCTGGCACAGCCCAGTTCCTCCGGTACAGAGAAAAGAACTACAGAAACCGGTTCAAAATCATAGGTCGCGACTTGATATTGAGTTTATTGATCTCAGCGCCGCTGGCTTATATCGGACTCCGATGGGTCGGAGGTCAGGGCCTGGGGTATGTCCTGTTGATTTTTGCAGGTACGTACGGCTTCGTTTCCAACATTGTTTATCTGTTCAAAGATTTCAACGTCAACGCCAAAAAATTGGGGTCAGTGACCGCCCACGCTGGTTTTGGTATCATGATCTGGGGTATCATGGCTTCCGGTCTCCAAAAGACCTATATTTCGACCAATCCATTCGTGATGAGGGAACTCGTAGCTGATGAAACCATGGCCAATCAAAACATCCTGCTCTACAAGGGCATCCCGATGCGTATGAGCAATTATGAAGCGCTGTATTACAAAGACACCCTGGGGCGGAACGAGCGGATGTATTCCATTCGGTTTACAGAACTGGATGAAGCCGGAAAGCGGGTGGATTCCTTCGAATTGCAACCGACCTCGGTGTATTCCAACGATTTCACGGAAGTGGTCTCATTCAATCCCTCTACCGACAGAAGAATCGAGAAAGATATTTTCACCAGTATATCAGCCCTCCCACCTGAGGTGATGAACGTCAGCGAAGCACAGAAACGGGAGGAGCAACTACCTTATGAGGAATACATGATTCCCCGGGGGGATACCATTTATTTGAAAGATCAAATCGCTGTATTCAAAGGAATCAATTTCGATTCATTTCAACCCGATTATACGCCGGAAGAAGGAGATATCGCTGTCAGCGCCAATATCCTGATCATCGACATCGAAGACAACTTCACATATCTTGCCAAACCGACCATGGTCATCAAGGACCATCGGTTTGTCGTGCACTACCCCGACAAATCTGATA
>CALEIL010000380.1 GCA_937876435.1 uncultured Bacteroidota bacterium | reverse complement strand
CATTTGACCAAATCCCTGATTCACACCATCGTTATCAACGGACGACCGTAAGGGATCGCCCCTACATTTGGCTAAACCACGCAATCACACCACAAACCCACACCCACACACATCTAATCCCTAGTCCCTAATCCCTAGTCCCTAACTAATACCCCGGATTCTGATCCGCACCAGGATCCATGGCTTTGTTGTAATCCAATTCGCCATTGGGTAAGGGCCATAAGAAATGGCGGTCTGCAATAGTCAGTCCTCTGTTCCACATCACTTTTTCCTGAGCCGTACCGGTCCGCTTCAGGTCAAACCAACGTTTTCCTTCAAACTGGAATTCATATGCCCGTTCCTGCAGCACCAATTCGACAAAGGAAGCTTCATCGTTGTAATCACTCAGTTTATAATCAACATCGGATGGTTGTGTTGGGTTCATTCCGTACGCTCTGCGATGGACCTGATTCAAAGCCTCCATGCCCTCTTCAGACGGGCTTCCGTTGGCTCTGCAATCCGCTTCCGCAAAAAGCAACAGCGCATCGGAATATCTGTAAACGGGTAGATCGTTCCCGGCATTATTTCCGGTGACCGCAGACTGATCAATGAATTTTTTGCTCACCAGGGTCGTTTCACCCAATCCGAAATCGATCATATCCCATAATTGTTTCCGGATATCCCCGTCATTCCATTCCTGGTAAAAAGGGTCCGCCGCGTCGCTGTAATGCGCGTACGCTCCTCCAAAGTTGTACAGACCTGTGCTGGGATGGTTTAAGATCCACAACATGTAATTGCCCTCTCCCAATTCTCTGGCAAATTTGAACGAGAACACTTCCTCCGTGCTGGTCACGATTTCCGGACCAAATACCTTCAACTGAAAATCTTCAAACGTCTGGACGGGAACGAGGGAAAACGTGCCGGATTCGATCACCTCCCGGACGCTGGCCCGTGCCTGGTCATAGCGTTCCAGATTGATGTATACATCAGCCAGAAGTGTTTTCGCCGCCCACTTGGTCGGTCTGCCTATGTCGGCCTGGCTTTCGGGTAATGCGTTTTGTGCATACTCCAGATCGCTCACGATCAGGTTGTAGACCTCCTCTGCAGAACTTCGCGGAACGTCACTGATCGTCAGATTGTTTTCATCCCGTATGGGCACCCCGCCCCAGTTGCGGACCAGATGGAAGTATGCCAATGCCCTTAAAAACCTGGCTTCCGCGATAAACTTTGATTTGACTTCTTCGCTCACTTCTTCCGCAATAGCAGTGTTCTGTATCACCAAATTGGCATTTCGGATACTCAGATACATGAAATTCCATGAACCGGATGCCCGGTTAATATTGGTCGCATTGAGACCGGAAAATTCGTTGTACTGAGCCCGGCTACCCCTGCCATATCCCCAGTCAGCGTGGGCATCCAAAACGGCGATATAATCGGGGAATCCCGTGGTCCTCCATGGGGAATAAATAGAATTGACCGCGGATTCGATCTCCTGTTCCGTCTTGTAAAAATTTTCTACCACGATCGATTTAGGATTCTCTTCGAGCAAGTCGGTGCAGGACCACAATAAACTGCCCATCAAAATGATCACGATCAATCGGTAAGTCGGATATATAGTGCGAGTCATATATGTTTTATTTTTCATAGCTTCCAAATTCTTAGTGGTAAATTAAAAGTCAAGTTTAAGTCCGAAAGTCAGGATTTTTGAAACGGGATAGGTATAATGATCTATCCCAAGTTGCGTCCCTGCTCCCCTGGAATTCACTTCGGGATCCCACCAGGAATAACCGGTCAGCGTAATCAAATTCTGACCACTGACGTATACCTGGGCATTTTGGATTCCATTAATCCCCATGGTACTAAATGGCAAATTGTAGGAAAGTCTGATATTTCGGAAACGAAGGTATGAACCATCTTCTACAAACCGGTCAGAAACCCGGGCTCCTGTATTGCGGCTTATGATGGGGTATTTTGCATCCTGATTGTCCGGCGTCCAATGGTCATACAGTACTTCAGCAAGCATATTGAGTCCCTGGCCATGATCCAGTGTACTGGGAATCGAACTTACGTTGTAAATATCGTTCCCGTATGATCCCTGCAGGAATACATCCAGTTCAAAGTTCATAAAGGTCATGTTGGAATTCAATCCAAAAATAAAGTCGGGATTGGGATCACCCACGTAGGTTTTGTCATCCGAGCTTAGAATTCCATCGTTGTTCAGGTCTACGAAATCAATACGGCCATCTTCGGTGTAGCCATCCTCTATGTATCCCCAAAATTGTCCGATAGGTCTTCCTTCTCTCAGGATGGTGGCGTTGTCACTGACGACTAAAACCCCCACATTTCCTCCCAAAATATCTTCGCCGTCGTACAAACTCACGACTTCGTTTTTGTTGAACGATATATTTCCAAACAAGCTCCACCCAAATGCACCATCCAGTATATTGGCATCCAAACCAAGTTCGATGCCTTTATTTCTCACCTGGCCGATGTTTCTGATCGTCGTTGTATAGCCGAATGACGTGGGCAATCGCACGGTGTTGAGGAGGTCTCTTGTATTTTTGATGTAGTAGTCCGCGGTAAAAAAGAGTTTGTTATTGTACAGCCCCAGGTCAAATCCCACGTCAAATTGTTCGGTGGTCTCCCACTTGAGATTTCCGGGCAACCTGGTACCGGGAACGAAGGTATTGTGCAATTCATTCCCGAAAACCGTTTTTCCTGCGGAAAGCCCATTGAGCGTAGCGTAGGCACCGATCGCCTGGCTTCCGGTCAATCCCCAGCTGGTTCTGAATTTCAGTTCAGAAATGGTAGGCGATGACTTGATAAAGTCTTCCTCCGAAATCCTCCAGGCGAAAGCTCCGGATGGAAAGTAACCCCATTTTTCTCCCTCGCTGTACTTGGATGATCCATCGGTCCTGAAACTGGCGGTCAGCAAATATCTGTCCCGGAATGAATAGTTGAGTCTTCCGAGATAGGAAAGGATTACCGATTTGGAGTAACTCGTCTGCGGAATTCCCGGCGTACCCGATGCCCCCAGATTGTAGCTTTCAAAAGCATCACTGAGGAAGCCGGCGCCATTCCCACTGAGATGGGTATTTACAAAATCCTGAAACGTGAACCCGCCGAGTAAATTGAATCTGTGATTCTTGTTCACTTCCTTATCGTAGGATATGGTATTTTCACTCAAAATGCTCCTGAACTGGGAAGTGCTCACCCCGGCGCTACCGTCCGAATTCAAAAAATTCCTGGTGCGGTAATCATCAGACCGGTCATCTCTGTTCTCCACGCCTCCTGAAATTTTAATCGTAATATCGGGAATGGGATTGATAATAAAAGACAGATTGGTCAGGACCACATTGGCTTTGATCTGATTGGTCAACTCGTAGATATGGTTCAGGGGATTGATCAGATCCGGAGCAATAAACGGATACTCGGTAGCCAATACGCGATAACTGCCGTCGTCGTTGTAGGGCGTGAGAATGGGAGGTCCCGATATGGCCGCTCCGATCATCGACCCTCCTCTCGATCCCCCACCGCTGTCTTTTCGTTCGGTGGTCAGATTGGAAATCGAACTGGTCAGATTCACCTGAAAAAAGTCGTTGGCCTTGTGGTTGACACTGGTTCTCAGTGAATACCGGTTGTAATTACTTCCCTTGATGATCCCTTTCTGGTTGAAGGAACTTCCCCCTATGTTGAAGGTGGTCTTCTGATTGCCCCCAGAGACGTTGAGAGAATTATTGAGCATGGGGGCCGTCGTAAAAATAAAGTCCTGCCAGTCAAATCCTTCCCCAAAGCCATCAATTTCGCCCTGGGTAAAGTAGGGGTTCACGCCATCGTTCTCCGCCTGTATATTAAATAAGGTGGCGTATTCTGTCCCGTTGAGCAGATCCAGTTTCTTTCGCAATGACTGGCTTCCGTAGCTCGATTCAAAACTTATTTTTGTAGCTCCGGCGCTTCCTTTTTTGGTCGTGATCAGGACCACTCCATTGGCGCCTCTTGATCCGTATATAGCTGTGGCCGAAGCATCTTTCAGCACCTCAATACTTTCGATATCCGACCCGTTGAGGTTGGTCGGACTTCCCGAAAAAGGAAAACCATCGATGACGTACAATGGCTCATTGCCCCCCTGGATGGAATTGGTTCCCCGAATTCTCAAACTAATTCCTCCTCCGGGCGCCCCCGTATTCTGAATAACCTGCACCCCCGAAGCACGACCGGAAAGGGCCTGCATGATATTGGTGGTGGGGAACGAAGTGATTTCAGATGATTTTATCTGAGCCACCGACCCGGTCAGGTCGCTCTTTTTGACCGTACCATATCCCACAACGACTACTTCATCCAGAGTCTGCAAATCTTCTACCATGGTGACAGTAAGATTGGAACGGCTGTTGAGCGCCACTTCCTGAGTCTGATAGCCCACGTAAGAAAAAATTAAGGTGGCGTTGTCATCGACGTCCTCCAAAACAAATCGCCCGTCAATATCCGTGGCGGTCCCCTGGTTGGTTCCTTCCACCAGTACATTGACACCGATCAAAGGAACACCGTCTTCATCCACTACCACACCCTCCACCAGTTCCTGGGCAATAAACCGGTCTACCCTCTGAATCCTGGGTGCCACTCTGTGGGGTGCACGCATGGGATTGGGTACCTGGTGCGGATATATAACTATATTATCATTTTTTTGCTGATACAGGAGATCCGTCCCTCTCAGGCCTATGTCGAGGGTAGATTTTACCGTCCTGCTGCGTTTTGGAATCGAGATTTGCAATCTGTCTTTGGAAATATACAGACCATAGACAAATTTCAGCGAGGTTTGCTGCTCGATTTGACGAAAAAGCTCCTCCAGGGATCCGTTCTGGATTTCTACGGTTACCGTGATCGAGTCCAGATCCTGACTATTGACATTGTTCGCCGCCAGGAGCTGGAGTCCACTGATCAGAATTACTAAATTGACAATACTCAGCTTCATCAACAACCGTCTTTTCCAGTAGAATCCGAAATAATTTGTAAAGATTGTGTACATTTAATTTAGTTTTTAATAGTTATTCCAATAGCATTAAAAATCGGTCTATTCCGGATACCGGAATCAGAACACAACCCGTCCAGAGCCGCAATCTCCGGATGGGTTTTTTTTATTGTACCCCGGCAAAATGGTGATCGTCCGAATTCATCCGGAACAAATCTCCCCGGGTATGGTTATTCACATCCTACTCCTCCCTGGATCCATATATGATCATTTTCTATACTATATTGGGCATTCATAGCCAGACATACAATGGATACTATGTGCTCCACGCTTTCATTCTCCAGAAAAGCACCATTGACCAGACAGTTTTTGAGTTTGGTGTTTTCGATAGATACTTCTACCGCATACCGATTACTGATCATTTGGGCTGCATCTTCCATGGTGACCTTATCCAGTACGAAAAAACTACGCTTCCATTCGGTCGCTACCTCCACATCGAGTTTGGTTTTTTCAAACGCCTCGGTCTCTGTATTGATGGCCAGTTGTTCGTTTGGAATCAATTCCTCAAAAACCTTTTGATCATTTCCCACAGAAACCTTTCCCCGGGCCACCGTCACCCTGATATCGGACTCGCCAGGCCAGGCTTCCACGTTGAATGCGGTACCGAGAACACGGGTATTTATACTTCCCGTCCGCACCATAAATGGAATATCCGGATTGTGGACTATATCAAAAAATGCCTCTCCCGACAAGAACACCTCCCGGATGTTTTCTCCAAAGGATGTCGCATACCTCAATTCACTTTCTTCGTTGAGAATCACGGTACTCCCATCGGGCAATTTCACGAATTGCTTACCGGTATATACCTTGTCTTCGACGGTTTCCACGGCCATGTCCGGCGTGTACCCGGTGGTGGGTTTGTTTTCCCTGTTCCACCATCCTATCATGATCAGAACCAATCCAACGGCTGCCACCGCTGATACCAGATAAATCAACCGTCTGCCTCTGGGGTTTTTGGGACTGCTGTCCTCTTGAGGTATGATCCAATCGCGTACGTCATTCAACGCAACGATCGAATGCTCCTGGGAACCAGGTTCGGCCTCCAGGTTTTCACTCAGCAGCATTTCCCATTGGTCTCCGATCTCAGAATCGTACTTACCACTATTTATCATTTCCATCAACAGGGATTTTTCCTCATCCGTGGCGAGGTTATGATGATATCGATGTAGTAACTTTTTGAACGGTGTGGCCATTATTTAAAATCGTTTATACAGAGAGTGTCTACGAACACTTCACAGAGTGGATTGAGGAAATAGGGACTATCCACATTTCATTCAAACCTTCTATTCTATAAGAGTCGTGGAATGAGGCAACAGGGTCAGTCCGGATTGATTTTTTTTCTAAAAATCTCCCTGACGGCTAATTCGCTCCCTCACAAACCGATTGGCGGCAATCATGTGTTGTTTTACGGTCACCGTGGAAATATTGAGGCGATCCGATATATTGTTGTAGGTGAGACCTTCTATTCGGGCCATGTAATATACCTTCCTTTGCTGGGGCGGCAAAAGGGCGATAACATCATTGAGCAACTGCTCCAGTTCACGGTGGGACAGGCGGTCTTCCGGTCTGATCTCCTGGAATTGGAGCGTATGCAATGCCCATTGCTCCCGGGCCAGCGACTCGGCTGCGATCTCCCTGAGGTATCTGATCGCCAGGTTTCTACTCATCGTCAGAAGGTAAGCCCTGAGATTTTGAATGGCTTCAAATTTCTGTCGATCCATCCAGAGTTTGGTAAATAATTCCTGGACCAGGTCTTTGGATTTCATATCGTCTTTCAAAAACCGGACGGCAGAGCTATAGATAGCGGGGCTATAATGAAAATAGATTTTATCAAATGCATTCTGATCTCCTTTGGCGAGGAGTTTCAGTAGTTCACTCTCAGGCATTTCCCTTTCCCTGGACATATTCACACATTAAGCACAGAAATTGAGAATTAAAGTTAATAAAAAATTAATTTCTCTAAATGAAAATCCATGAATTACCCCAAAATTCCCGAGGTTGAGGAAGATGGAAATCTCGGACTCGAAAGTTTGCCTCCCGACTTAATGGAGGGAGGCCTGGGGAGGATGGCGGGGAGTGGCATCTGAAGTTTACCTCCCGACTGAAGGAAGGGAGGCCGAGAATGAGTGTGGGATTGAGTGTGAGTGTGAAAGTGGATTTATTTGGTTTGCGGAAATTTAAGAATCAATTCACCCTATATTTTTATCGGATACTAATAATGCCGGCTGGTGCCCGGTTTGATAGCTACCGGATGCAGATCCGGAAGGGACAACCACAACCAAATACCGTCCCGATTACTGCTCCATCCACTCCAATTGTTTCCAGGAGCTTCCACCGTCGTTGGATTGAGGCTTCCCCGGCGTACTTCTGCCGGAAGTGACATAGCTGGCTAATAAGGTTTTCATGGCTTCTACGCGATCCGGATATTCCGCCACGAGATTGGTTTTCTCTCCGGGATCCTTTTCCAAATTGTACAATTGGTACCGGGGTAATTCGTCCAGTCCGCCTGCTGTCATCGGTGGGCTCCATCCTCCCGAACCAGGCCAGAGGATCAGCTTCCACTCATCCTGCCGAAGGGCAAAACGGCCCTCGATCGAATGGTGGACCGTGGCTTCTCTCAGGCGGCCTTCGATCGGTTCATCATTTAGTACCGGAAGAAAACTGTAGCTGTCCTCTCCTTCATCATCGGATAATCGTTCACCCAACAGATCCGCCAGGGTGGCCAGGAGGTCTGTCGTACAGATGACTTCGTTCGAATATTGAGTCGTTTTGATCCTCTCCGGCCATCGGACAATAAATGGTACCCGATGACCTCCTTCGTAAATATCGGCCTTGTGACCGCGGAATATATAGCTCGGATAATGTCCTACACTGGCCAATTCTTTGAAATTAGCCCGGGGCGAACATCCATTGTCGCTCGTGAAAATAAAAATGGTATTCCCGGCCTGACCTATCTCTTCCAGTTTCTCCATGATAGTCCCCACCACGTGGTCCACCTGGAGTACAAAATCACCATAGAAATTGGTGTTGCTTTTACCTATAAACTCTTTCGTAGGCAATATGGGTGTGTGGGGAGCAGGCAGCGCAAGATACAGGAAAAAAGGTCGATCGGTTTCAGCCTGATTGCCGATATAATCTGCGGCCTTTTGAGTCAGATGGGGCAACACCTGAATGTGTTCAAAATCAGGGGCGGTCAGTCCTTTTCTCCAAAACCCTTTTGAATCACGATTAACCGTACTATCCGTTGGAATGGCAGTGGGAACACTATTTTCCACGTAAACGTAGGGAGCCATATCCAGTGATCCTGAAAATCCGTACGAATAAGTAAATCCAATCGATTGGGGGCCATTCTCGATCGGTTTTGAATAGTCCACGGTAGGATGCAGGTCCAATTTATCCAGGTTCACTTCGTCCAGGACAGCCCAATCCCATCCCAGGTGCCATTTCCCTATAAAAGCAGTGTAGTACCCTTTGTCTTTTAGAAAAGAAGCTACCGTTAACCGCCCGGGCTCGATCAGCGCTTTGGAAAAACCACTCAACACACCCTGCTTCAGCGTGGACCTCCAATTATATCGCCCGGTTAATATCCCATACCGGGTCGGCGTACACACCGCGGATGAGGTATGAGCATCCGTAAATACAACCCCCTTTTCCGACAATTTGTCAATATTCACGGTATGCAGCTTGGATTCGGGATTGTAAACGGATACATCCCCGTATCCCAGATCATCTGCCAGGATATAAACCACATTGGGTCGCGAACTATCCTGGCCGTAACTCACCAAAGTAATCGAACAAACAAAAATTGAAATCATCCAATTAACCATAAAATCGTATTTTTATATATGGATCAAAACCCTGGTACCATCATGCATCCACAAAAAACATTCCTTGTAATACCATAACTAGAAATCCTGTCCCCATTCACGATCAAGTGTCACCTACTGGCTGCGATTATCGTAGCGCGATCGAATAATCCCAATAGAACCCGGATTAAGATAGTCTAATTTATTCTTTTTATTAATACCGCGTGTCCGCAGCCGGGATTCATTTCGAAATGATAAAATTAGTCTTTCCCTTCGGGAATAATACTTCGCTCTACAGCATAGTGCTCTTTTTCTCCGTATGCTAAAAACACCCGGGTAACTTTTGCAACTTTGGGGGAATGGAGATACAATGTGCCGGGAATAGTACCTACACGTCGATATGGCATACCACATACCCACACATCCCCCAACCACAACCGGGACAAGAGATTTCTGCTTCAAACTATCTCCCTTTCAGCAATGGACTATAGGTCAGAGTTGGTCTGACCAGAGAATCATGATTTATCGCTTATTTGATTCAACATCCGGACGATCCCGCAACAGTGAATCGAGTTCATTCTTCAATTGTTGTAATTCTCTTTTTGTTTCACTGTCCAGAGAGGAGGCTTCAACCTTAACCGCATCGATCGGATATGGCTGGACCTTTTTAAATTCCCCCTGATCTGTCACGATCCATTCTTTGGTACGTAAATACCGATCGTCGGCTCTCTGAATATGAACCCAGTCTCTTGGTGCAACCTTAATCCCTTTACCCGAAATTCGTTGTGCAAAACTTCGACCATGGATTGGTTGATCCGGAAAAGGCACGTCAGTGAGCTCACATAAAGTTGGAAAAAAATCGGCCACTTTGACCAATTCTTCATCAATACTTCCGGGTTGGATTCTACCCGGCCAGCGAATCATCATTGGTACACGGGTAGCGCGGTCGGTTAAAGTACCTTTCCCTCCCTGTAAAGTATGGCCGTTAATGCTGGAAGTGAGGTGCTGATCCGTGCCATTATCTGCGACAAAAATAACGATGGTATTTTGGGCAATTCCCAATTCTTCCAAAGTATTGAGTAACCGTCCTACGTTATAATCCAGCCGTTCGACCATATCAGGATAGAATATTGAATCACCGTGTTGAATTCCGGGTCCACTGGCATTGTCAGGCATGGTTTGGTTCCTACTTGCCGGGGTGGGTACGAACGGGAAATGTGGAAGCATAGAAGTATAATATGCCATGAATGGATTTCCAGACTTATGATTTGT
>CALEIL010000379.1 GCA_937876435.1 uncultured Bacteroidota bacterium | reverse complement strand
CGGGGTTACGTAAGGATTTCGATGATGAAGAGATGTCAAAAAAGATAAAGAAATAACCATAGGAACTTAGGATTTGATGCACTAAAAACTTGATGCATCCTTCGCCATGACAAGATCGGTTCAACCTTATCTGGAAAATGCCTCGATCACTTCGAGTCCCGCCAGGGCCTCCGCCAGGGAACAGGGATTTTGCCCTTGTCCCTGAAAATATCGGACTGTGGCTTCGATCAGGGGTTGCTGAACGTGGGGCAGCGCAGGGAATGGGAATTCAATCCTGGATGTCGGCGTGGTCAAAATCACCCGGTCACCATAAAAAGAAAATGCGATCGAACCCTGGCTTCCATAGATGGTGCACCGGTCCATTTGGTCGGATTCAGCCACATTGAACGCCCAGACACCCCGAAACTGAATTTTGCCAGGAAATTCGATGATGCCCTGAACGATGTCATTGGCGGCGTAGACTTCTTGTTGGTTGGCGCTGAAACCCGTCATGCGTACTGGCTGGCCAAACCAGGACAACAGCAAATCAAATTGGTGAGGAGCCAGGTCGAAAAAGTAGCCTCCTCCTGACACGTCCGGATCAACGCGCCAGTTGATTTCAGTATCTGCGATAAGATCCGATTTTGCTGCCTGCAGAATCCGGATATCCACGAATCGAACTTCACCGATTGACCCCGAATCCAGCAAATCCTTTACTTTCCGGAAAACCGGCATTTGGCGACGGTAATGGGCAACCGTCAGTTTGTTCGCTTTGTCTTGCAGGGCATCGGCGATCTGGCGGCCATCAGCGACGGACCGGGCGAGTGGTTTTTCAAGGTAAATATCCTTTCCGGCTTCGATGGCCTGAAGCGCGTATTCAACATGGCTGGACGGCGGGGTGGCGATGTACACAGCATTGACTTCGGGATTGTGGAGCAGAGCCGCCGCATCGTCGTACCAGTGGGCCACGCCGTGACGCTCAGCAAAGTCCCTGGCTTTGGCCCCATCACGACGCATGACCGCTACCAGTTCCGAGCCGTTTGTTTTTTGAAAAGCAGGTCCGCTTTTTACTTCGGCTACATCCCCACAGCCGATGATTCCCCATTTGGTAATATTCTGTTGCATAATAAGCGAATGTAATCTCAAATTTGTTAGTGCGCAAATTAAGGAATTAATCTTCTCCGAAAACATAGCGATTTTAAGTATTTTGTTGCGGGAGCAGTTTTACTTTCACAGGTTCTTGATGGATGGCAGAGAATCCCGTGAGCATAAGTCAAACAGGATACAACCAGGTGAACGTTTTAGTGGGGAAGCAGCAGATTTAAAAACTTTTTTAGATTTGGCCAGGAAATTTAAATATCCGAATTTTATCGATCATATTCAAAGTGAAAAATGGCCCGATATAATCATTTGTCCGCTTGATTTTGAAAATAAATCCACCTTGACTTGTATCTATGTAAGCGGATGGTCTATTTGTAAAACCGTCTTTGGAGGATGCTTCTGGAATTCGTCAATAATCCTTACACGTTGAGGCAGTTTTTTAAGGGAAACAGGAAATCTCATAATATTGGAAAAATGAAATTCATCGGAAAATTACTATTGATATTCACCATTTACCTCACAGCTCTGCATTGCAGCGTTCAAAAGCAACACGAATTCAAGCCCAGAGAAGTCTATTTATCCCGGGATTTGATCATCACCCAGATTACCCTGAATTCTTTTGTACACACCTCTTTTCTGCAAACCCGGGATTTTGGCAATGTACCCTGCAACGGCCTGGTGGTGACCGACCACCAGGAAGCCATCATATTTGATACTCCGACCGATGAAGAAAGTTCCCGGGAGTTAATCCAATGGATCAATGGAACACTCAATTCCAGGATAAACGCCGTAATCCCAACGCATTTTCATGATGATTGCCTGGGAGGATTACAAGCGTTTCATCAGCGAGATATTCCTTCCTACGCAGATTTCAAAACCATAGAACTGGCCAGAGAAAGAAAACATCCCATTCCTCAATACGGTTTTCAAGATTCTCTGATTCTTGCTCTGGGCGAGAAAGAAATAGCAGCCAGGTTTTTCGGAGAAGGACATACCCGGGATAATATTGTGGGGTATTTCCCGGGTGAAAAATTGATGTTTGGCGGATGTTTGATCAAAGAACTGAACGCAGGTAAGGGCTTTTTGGGAGATGCTAATGTGGAGGAATGGTCAGGCACGGTGGAAAAGATTAAAAATTATTACCCGGATATCGAAACGGTAGTTCCTGGACACGGACAATTCGGGAACCATGAATTACTGGAATATACTATTCAATTGTTTAAGTGAATATATGTTCCGGTAGTCCGTCGCATCCAGTAATTCGTGCGGTTGAAACCGCAGGTGCAAAAAGACGGAGCGGCTGAATTTGCACGGAGTGGTCTGTGTGCTGGATAAGGTTTTCCCCCCGGATTTGCTGGCATCTAGATCGTCCTTTAAAGGCCAAATATAATCCAGGATATACTTCCGTGATCTAACTGTCGAATAGGCGTACAGGTAGGTGCAAAATAAATGAACGAACCTGTATTTCGCGATATTTTACTCCGTATTTATGGCATTTCAAAGGTTAAATTTTAAGAAAATTGATATTTTAGAGAAAAAATTATAATCTTAGGACCGTTTAGCGGAGTTTTTGAATACTTTTTACAGTAACCACGGACGAATTTTCAAGACCGGATAGGGATTCTCTGACATGGAAAAACTGAATAAATCTGGGAGCCTATGCTTTTTTTTTCAAGCGTTTATTAATTTAATGAAGCGAGTATGACCCTAATTAAAAAGCTGAGTTTGACCAGTAGCGTGTTGCTCCTTTTTTTGGGGAATGATTCTTTATTTTGTCAAAGGGAGATTCAAAATGAAAAGATTACGATTCCCGTAGAGACCATCACCGATAAGATCAGGGGAGGATTATTGGGTCAGATCCTGGGAAATCTAAACGGGATAGAACACGAAGCAGAATATATACATGAGCCCGGCCAGGTAGAGGAATATATTCCGGCTCTTCCTGAAGGAGCACGAACGGATGATGATACGGATATGGAATGGGTCTACATCTATGAAATGCAAAAGAATAGGAACGTGTTTTTGCCTTACGACGATATCCAGACTCTGTGGGTGGAGCGGATCAACCAACGCATCTGGTGTTCGAACCGATACGCCCGGTACCTGATGGATCTGGGATTGGTACCCCCATTAACGGGACTCAATAGCTTGAATCCCTGGGCTGAGTTTAATATTTCGGGGCAGTTTCTATCTGAAACTTTCGGTCTTATTGCGCCAGCCATGCCCCGGACCGCCTCAGAAATAGCACTTCACTATACCCGGGTCGCGATCGATTCAGAGCCCGCCCAAACCACTCAGTTTTTTGCCACTATGATCGCGACAGCCTTTGTCGAGGATGATATACACCGGATTTTGGAAGCTGGTATGGAAGCTCTTCATCCGGACAGTAAAGTGTTGCAGATCGCCAGGGATATTCTGAAATGGCACAGCGAGGATCCGGAAGACTGGAAGAAAACGAGGGAGTTGTTGATGTCGCATTATGCGTACGAGAACGGTGGAATCCGTGATTGGAACGGAGTAGAACTCAATACGGGAGCAATAATAGCGGCTTTGCTGTACGGAGAAGGGAGTTTTACCGAAACCGTGAGACTGGCCTTTAACTATGGATGGGATGCAGACTGCAATGCCGCTACCGTAGGAACCGTTTTGGGGGTGATATATGGCTACCGGGACATGATGTCGGAAGG
Source organism: uncultured Bacteroidota bacterium (assembly GCA_937876435.1). Classification (GTDB taxonomy): domain Bacteria; phylum Bacteroidota; class Bacteroidia; order Chitinophagales; family Saprospiraceae; genus Membranihabitans. The sequence continues at coordinate 6,308 of CALEIL010000379.1, read as the reverse complement.
ATGGCAGATCGTGGATCGATATCAAAATACTACCAGAGACCGCATGCCAGAGAATGAAACGATTACGAGTTTTGCAGATCGTCTGATCGATTTATTTGAGATGGTGAACGATTCAAAGGGAGGTTCCAAAAAAATTGTGGAAAATAAAGCGGTGTATGAAATATACCGGGAATCGCCGATGGTCATGAGCGAATGGATGACGCTGGAAGATCAAAAGGAAAGGCTCTGGAATACGCATCAGGATAACCTGGAAAACAATCTAATCCACGGAACCAGGGAAGACCGTGCCAGGGTAGCCTATATGGCCATCATGCTGGACAGATCGGATGGGCTTTCGGAAAAATTTCCCGAGCAATGGGAAAAGGCTGTTTATGATTTAAGCGGTTATTGGAAGGTGATCAGTAATTTATTCTACGGAGATTTCGCCAAGATGAGTGGCATACGGGAAAAATTTTTTAACGCTGGCCTGAAAAAACCATTAAAAAAATACGACGATCAGGAACTGTGGTCAGACCCACAGGTATGGAAGACGCCGGAAGGATTGTATTAGATTCTGGTTGTTCCATAGAAGTATGGGTTAGATATCTGACTCCGGGCTGTGGTAATCTCAAAAGTGATTTTTTTAATCCGAAAACCGGCCAATCAAAATAAAAGTCACAATGGACGATAAAATCAAAGCCTATCATGAATCCCAAACCCCGGATGACCAATCGATATGTAATCTGTTGTATGAGGTCATCTGTGAAAATCTTCCGGAGGCTGAACATAAAATCTGGCACGCGCATCCGGTTTGGTTTCTGGACGGCAATCCCATCGTGGGGTACAGCAAACTCAAGGCGGGGATCCGGTTGATGTTTTGGAGCGGTGCGAGCTTTGGGGAGGACGATTTGAAACCAGGAACGGGAAAATTCAAGGACGCATCGAAGCTATACACCTCGACCGGGGAAATCCATACTCAAGACATCTGCCGTTGGTTGGAAAAGGCGCGAACGATCCAATGGGATTATAAAAACCTTATGAAGCGGAAGGGCAAACTTGTACGACTTCTTTGAAAAGCCGCAAAGACAAGGAATAGCCACTGAAAATAATATTGACCAAATCTTCCCAACCCCTCCCGGACCTAAAGATTTGTACTTTTCTCGTGGATATCATTTAACGTCAACTGGTCGCTGATGCCAGGTATTCCGCGCACTGTAACCGCAATCTGCTCGTTGAATAAATAAAATATTGCCCGATTATTTGTATGCGCTATCGAGGCATTGAGGCACAAAACCGGTCATGGAATGGACAGAATACGGCAATTTTTCGAACGGAGCGTACAGATGACGGACGAGGACTGGCGAATATTTTCGTCAAAATTGATCCGGGAAGAATACCCGAAAAAGCAACGGATTCTGGACGAAGGCCAGACTGAGAATTACCTGTCCTTTATCCAACGCGGCATTATCAGGTTTTACATTCCCCGGGAAGAAAACGACCTGACGTTTGCCTTTGCGTTTGACGGGCAGTTTGTCAGCGCCTACGATTCCTTTCTGACCCGGCAACCCTCGTCTTACCGGGTGGAAACGCTGAGTCCTACCGTTCTTTGGCGCCTGACGTACGACGATCTGCAAACCATATACCGCGACTCGGATATCGGCCAAACGATCGGACGGCTTTCCGGCGAGGATCTTTTTCTCAAAAAATCGAAACGCGAACTGTCGTTGCTCAGTGAAACAGCCGAACAGCGATACCTCAATCTGCTGACCGACCAACCCGACCTCATCCGAAACATACCTCTCAAGTACATCGCTTCGTACATCGGCATTACGCCTCAGGCCCTGAGCAGGATTCGTCGACGGATTTATTAACCCAGGTTCATTGTCTGACTGAGTGCTGGCTTTTACCTTTGTTCAAAAAGAAATCATGAAACCACTCGTAGTATTATTAAGCGCATGGATCCTGGCGCTCGTCATTCATAAAATTATATACGGAACATGGGAGTACGCCCGCTCGGGGAGGATAGCCATGTCGGTCATGTTGATCTTCACAGCGCTAGGGCACTTTGTCTATCCGGAGGGAATGGCAATGATGTTGCCTGATTTTGTTCCGTTTAAACCGGCCATCATATCTCTGACCGGCTTCATCGAAATAGCGGCTGCGGTCGGGCTTTTGATTCCCCGGTTTCGCGTGACCACGGCCTGGTTGTTGATCGCATTTTTTATTCTGATCTTACCCGCCAATATATACGCTGCCGCTCACAGCATCGACTATCAGACCGGAAGTACCGACGGTCCCGGCCTGGCGTATCTGTGGTTCCGAGTACCCCTGCAGATTTTGTTTATCGCGTGGACCTACCTCTGCTGCCTCAAATGATAAAGACTGGAAAAAAGATACACGGAAAAATAATGCCGGCCGATAACCTGGTTTCAGCGTACGGGCTGTGAAGGCTATACGATAGCGCCGGTGCTCATCGTAAAATAGGTACGTACAAAAATTATTACCATGGGATCAAAGCAAGTTTTATTCATTCACGGGGGAGGGGAAGACGGTTTTGAAGCGGACGTCTTGTTGGCTGATTCACTGCAGAAGGAACTGGTGTCTTTCTATGTGGTGCATCAGCCTAAGATACACACCATCGACACCGATCCGGATTTTGGTTGGCTCGGTCAAATCGGTCAGGAAATTGCATCGGTAGAGGGTGATATTATTCTGGTCGGCCATTCTTTCGGGGCTTCTATGCTATTGAAATATCTGTCGGAAAACCGGGTTCAGAAAAATATTATCGGACTTTTTCTGATCGCTCCTCCCTATTGGAGTGGGGACGAGGATTGGAAACAAGGCATTAAGTTGCACGAGGATTTCGCAGACGCGATCCCCAAGGATATTCCGATTTTTATCTACCAATGCCTGGATGATGAAGAAGTTCCCTTCGATCACTTCACCACCTATCAACAACACCTTCCGTGGGCTACGTTCAGGGAAGTAGAAACCGGTGGGCATCAATTCAACAATGATTTGACTTTGGTCGCTCAAGATATAAAATCGTTGTAATCAGCAAGCCAATCCGGAAAGTTGTTCCCGCTGATAGTATATCCCATTTAAGAACGACGGACCCGATTTTTGCACGATGGATCGCCAAGCGAGATGATGGCCGACAAGGAGGAAATATCCTGCCAATCGGAATCGTATTCGAAGATTATATATGGGGCCTCTGCGGTTTTTCAGGATCATGCACGTTCTTCTTATTCGGAGCCCAGATTATAGATCATTGTATTGGTTAAACTTCTGGCCCCATAATCATCGGCTTGTAACAAAACCGGGGTTTGTACGTCTTAATCAGGCTTCAAAAACGTAAACCAAAATCGTATGTTGGAATACCCAAAAGTGAACACACATATCACGTTCATTGCGTGGTGGGCTTCCGCCACTCCAGGACATTTAACAGGGCATATTCCAAAAAGCACCAGAACATGAGAACAGAGAATAGAAAGTCTTCACGATCCAGGTGTCTGTACAGCGACATTCCAGGTGGAATCTTTCCTTTTTATATTTCAATCAGACATATTTAGATTATTAAATCATCAAAAATTGAAACTATCAAAATGAAGCCATTGACACGAATTTCTTTAATCGGACTGACGATCCTACTTTTATCGTCTTGCGCGAAAATCTATTACAGCCCGGATGCCAAAGATTTGGCCTACCGACAAAAGACCATCGCCATCATTCCACCGGTCATATCCATAGCGGCCAGAAAAATGGTCGACTATGATGCTATGAAGGAGCAACAAAAAACCGAATCACTCAACTTCCAAAATGAAATATACTCCTGGATGCTTAAAAGAAAAATGCAGGGACAGGTAAGCAAGGAAATTCAGGAAATTCAAACCACCAACGCAAAACTCATGAAGGCGGGTTATCCGGATAATCCATTGACCACCGCTGAATTGTGCGAGGTGCTGGGGGTAGATGGTATCATGACATCCAGTTTTGGGTTGTCAAAACCTCTGACGGAGGGAGCTGCCATTGCCATAGGGGTTTTATCGGGTGCCTGGGCTTCCACCAATGAAGTCAGAGCTACAATAAGCATCAGTGATTGTAATAACCAAAAGTTGATATGGAATTATGAGCACAAGTTATCGGGGAGCGTGGGAAGCAGCCCCTCCAGAATAGTGGACCAACTCATGAGAAAAGCGAGCAAAAAAATGCCGTATACCATCAAATAGGGACATTCCCCCGAATGATTTAAAAGGGGCGTGGAGTCATATGAATTCCGAACCTGAGTCGGAATCCATATCCAGGCCCCGATTTAAATCGAATGTGAAATGATTCTTGAGCGCGGGTCGTAGAAATTCATCTGACCCCCGGAACCAAAACCCAGAACGTTTTGGAGTGACTTGTGCATTAACTATTTGAGACCCTAATCAAACGACCTTTTGGTAGGATCGACCTATATTGTGTTCCCGATTCAATCTGTGGAAAAGGAAATTCCATCAATAGTGAAATCCGAAAGATCGGTATGAGTTTAATAACCTTCTACATTTTGGCGATTATCTTTATAGCCACGTTGGTTCGGTCCACGTTTGGTTTTGGAGAATCGTTGATCGCTGTTCCATTGCTCATTCTTTTGATCCCGATCGAAATTGCGGTGCCGTTGTCTGTCCTGATTTCGATTTTTATCGCCGCATTTGTGGTGGTCCAGGATCGCCGGCAAATACACGTCCGCAGCGCCAAATGGTTGATCGTTTTTGCTGCATTAGGGATTCCCATTGGTTTGCAATGGCTGATTTATGGAAACGAAAACGGGACCAAACTAATCCTGGGTCTCCTGATCATTTGCTATTCCATCTATTCCCTGACCTCCAAAAACAGCTTTAAGTTACCCACGGACCACAAGGGGTGGCTGCTGATTTGTGGTTTTATTTCGGGAGTTTTGGGAGGTGCCTATGGCTTGAACGGACCTCCGATCGTGATCTACGGAAACCTCCGCAGCTGGACAGCCAAGCATTTCAGAGCGACCTTACAGGCGTACTTTTTACCTGCCAGCATTCTGGGAATGTTCGGTTATTGGTACGAAGGACTTTGGATATCGACGGTCACGTACTATTTCTTACTCTCTTTACCCGTCGTGATCCCGGCCATCCTGCTGGGTCGATATTTCAATCACCGGTTGAAGGAAGGGAGGTTCTTGCGATACGTGTATTTTGGTTTGATCGGAGTGGGAACTCTGTTGCTGAGCCAGTCTGTTATTTAAAACCAGGAAGTATGGGAGCACTGGGCTTGAGGATGAGCAAGAATGGCCGAACCCCAAAATAGTGAATTAGATGAAAAATTGACCTTTATCTTCTTTACCTGCCTCCTCTGTTTTTCCGGATAAATTGGTATATTCAATTTTTAAGCTTAACCATAACGTGGATGGATATGCGTGACGGATGGTGGGGATAGAAAAAAGTTTCCCTACATATTCCCAAGCCGAAAGCCGCTTCGTCCGCCCGCAACTCCCCACTACAAGCTTCTTCCGGCAGGAGAGAGCGGGTAGCGCCTTGATCCTTTTTTCTTGGCCCAAGCCGATGATTCACACTCCTAATACTGCTCCATATTTCCCATCGCAAGCCCTCAGCAGCACTAAAAAGTGACCTGGAATCTACCTTTTCAAAAAGTATTCAAGTAAAAGTTTCGTAATCTCTGAGTTTTATTCTATAATAGCGTGGAATCTATTATCCGGTCGGATTCCTGAGTATTGTGTTAATTCAATCCCCAATTCTGATCGCCGGAAAATGGACTAAAAGAAACAGTAACCCAAAGGAAATTCATTTCTGACGTGACAATTAGGGAAGGAACAGATAACAACTAGATTGTGTGTATCTTGGAGATATTCAAGGATATGTGTAAGTGACTTTGTGGAGCGCTTTACCAGCTTGAAAGCGGAGTTTGAAGCGCAGCTTAAGGAAGAAGCGGAACTCAACGAGCGTATCGCAAAGAACCTTTCTAAAATTAAGGTAGATGGCTAAAAAGAATCAGCAAATACAGGTGCTGGGAAAAGTGATTACCATCGACCCAGAAGATTTTATTTCACTAACAGATATGCTGAAAGCCAAGGACGGTGATTTTTTTATTTCCGATTGGCTCAGAAACCGCAATACATTGGAGTATCTGGGTATTTGGGAGCGAATTCACAATCCGGATTTTAATTATGGCGAATTCGCCACAATTACACAACAAGCCGGACTGAACAGTTACAAAATTAGTGTAAAGGAATGGGTAGCTAAGACCAATGCCATAGGTATCAGGGCAAAAGCAGGAAGATACGGCGGCACCTATGCCCA
>CALEIL010000378.1 GCA_937876435.1 uncultured Bacteroidota bacterium | reverse complement strand
TGCAAGAGATGCCAGAAGAATCAGAGAGTATAGTGCATTTCCTAAATGCCATCTCAAAGTTGGATCTGCAGCCCTATCGAATAGAAGTAATCGTGATTAACGACGGTAGTAAGGACGGATCCGGAGCGATTCTGGAGCAAACTAAAATCAATTACCAGGGACTGAGGATTATCCATTTTTCGAGGAATTTTGGACAGCAGCAGGCTCTGATGGCCGGTATTCGTGCTGCACGTGGAGAGGCTTTGGTAACGCTGGACATGGATCTACAACAGCCTCCAGAACTCATTCCGGCAATGATCCGACGATATGTGATGGGGTACGATGCCGTGTATGCCATTCCGGAGTATCAATCGGATTCCGCGGGATGGATGAAGAAATCGACTTCGAAATTGTACTACCATCTGATTAAAAAACTAGGATCATCGACCGTGGTCTATAAATCCAATGACTTTCGCCTGATCAGCCACCGGGTAGCGGCGGTACTGCGGAAATTACCGGAGCACAACCTGTATTTGAGAGGTATCATATCGACCTTCTGTCCGGTCAGGCCACATTCAGTGGATCAAAAGGACAATCCGGAATTGTGGCTTGGCACGACCCTTTCTTATCGGCATCAGCCTAGAACCAGCGGTCGGACTAAGTACACCTGGCTCCGAATGATTCGATTGGCATTTGATGGTATGACTGCCACGAGCATCGCACCATTTCGCTTCGGGATCGCACTTGGATTACTGGCTATCTTTTTGGCATTCTGCCTTTCCATGTGGGCTTTTTATGTTAATCTGACAGGAGATACCGTAGCGGGTTGGACCTCACTGATGATCGTTCTGTTATTTTTCAGCAGCATGCAATTTCTGTTGATCGGTCTGCTCGGTGAATACATCGGTAAGATATTCCTTCAGGTGAGAGGAAGGCCGGGATACATAGTACAAAGTGAGGAAAATATTCAGACAAGTCCTGGAAAAACTTCAATTCAAAATATAAACAAACAAAAAACCGGAAGCCGGGATATTGATTTACTCAAGAATGGATGGCGTGAGAAAGACTACCATCCTGAAGCAATGACCCGGCACCCACCTTAGGAAGTGAAATTCTGCCGCCTGGAGGAAACTTATTTTTAAACTTATAAAATCAAACAACAATGCGTAAATTATTATATAGTATAGGAATAGCCAGCTTTCTGGCTATGTTGACATTCACGGTTGTTTCTAGCCTTTCTAATTCAGTTCAAGCAATGAGCGAAGCTGCCGTGGCTCTTACATCTGAAACTACGAAAATACAAACGAATTGGTATGATGGGTATTTTTGCAATCCTTCTGGAACACCAGGTGATCATTGTTTAGTTTGTGGGCCAGCTACGGGAAGCTTCTGCTCCCCAGCCAATAGTGGATGCCCTCAATGTGGAAGTACAAATTTTTAAAACTAATGGTTTACACCATAAAACGGGTGTAAGCCTTTTTAATAATATCCCAGCATGAAAAATGCGACATATATTTTTTATATTTTATTATTTATATCATGTAAAATGGAAACCATTGAACCGGTAGTCAACATCACACCTGAAGTAACAGATAATTTCGGCTTCCAGATCGACACCATTGAAATTACCATCCCCGGGACTTTCCATGAATTACCGATCGGAGCCTATTCGCTCAATCCAGACCATCCTAATATTATGTGCGGATACGATGGCCGGAACAATCAACTGGAAATATACAATTTTGCGACCGGTCTTTATACGGATTCCATCCCCATACCCCGGGAAGGACCTAATTCAACTACCAATATTTCATCTGTTTACTATCACAACCGGGATTCCATATTTGTGCTCGATGTCGTGGAGCATCGAATACTGATATACAATACCAATGGCAAAGTATCAAAGATAGTGAATATCGATAATGAAGCCGATCAAAGCCATCCACTCTGGGGGTTGCACGCTTATAATAACAACAACGAATGCCCAATTTATTACCATCAGAATAAAATGTATTTTACACTCCGTACTACATACAAAGAAGGGGATTATTCCATTCCCGTGATCGGGTATTATAACTTTGAACTCGATACCTTTGGTGCATTGGACATATCCTATCCACCGGTTTACCAAACCGGATATTTTGGTTTTTATGAATACATCAATGTTTCATTTATAGGAGAAACCATCTACATCAATTTTCCGGTCAGTGCCTTAATTTATATATATGACCTACAAGGCAACCTACTTAAAAAAGTGAATCCCGGACCAGATTTCGCTGTGACCACACCCATATCCGGAGCATCAGCTTCACAAATCCCAACAGCCATGGAACACATGAACCACCTGAACGCGAATCCATTGTACCATCGATTGATGCCCGTGAGTCAGGGACGCTATTTCATCCAAAACGGACGATATGCTGTGCCCACGGACCGGCAATCCACTATATTTGCTTTTACCATTGTGTACAACCACGACTTTAGTCAGATGAATGTTATCGAACGCAACCTGTTTCCATTTGCCATCGGAAACGATTATTTTTATTATACTTTACCCATCGAGAAAAGTGACATTCAACAACTGGAAAGATGGCATATCAATTAAATTAGTAGCTATGTGTTGGTTTTTGAACTACAATTGACATATAGGAATATGAGAGTCTGAGGTGTTTTTGAATCAGGATATCCCCTGGTCGGGCTTACCAATCCAGCAGCCCACAGTCTCCCCATTGGCTTAGCAATCCCATGCCATTATGTTAAATAACTGGAGGTGCGAAGGGTAATTTATAAATCGACCGTTAAATTTAAAGTATACCATGGGATTAAGATGTATCTGGGCCATGTTCATTTTTTAAAATTGGACAATGAGAGTTTCTGATCAATTCAGATTTGGAAAGAGATTCTATCACCTAAGCCTTCAAAACGAAATTTTTAAACTCCCACATATTGCGAATAATTTTAATACAACCCAATTTTTAGAGCGCTTAACTTTACCCTGCTTCGGGAATCGACCTGGGAACCTCCAAAGT
>CALEIL010000377.1 GCA_937876435.1 uncultured Bacteroidota bacterium | reverse complement strand
ACTATCCACTATCCACTATCCACTATCCACTATCCACTATCCACTATCCACTATCAATCGCCCTTCCGGGGGTATTGGGTTTTGGAAATGTATATCAGAACGATACCGGTTATAAGAATCATGAGTTTGGAAAGGAATGAAAACAAGCCACCCCAATTTTCCAGGAAACGCAAAAACGTAAAATGGATGCCGATCAATGACAAGATCAAAGACATAGATCCCAAAAGGAAAAATATAAACCCCAGGATAGCCATCCAATCGTTGCGACTAACTTTCAATCCGAATTAATTTGCTTTGATAAATTTGAAGTGCCCCACCGCTTTGTCCTTGACGATCTGTACCACATACAGACCAGCAGGCAAATTGTTCCGGATCGAACTGTGAATCAGATTCATGCCTTTGTCCAACCGGGTATCAGATTGGTAAACTACGTGGCCGAGGCTGCTCAGAATGTTGATTTTAGCGGGTCCTTCCTCCTCCGAATACACCGATAAATTCATGTCCCCCACTGATAAAACAGGATTGGGAAATACCTGCCCGGAAAGATGTTCACTGGTCTTTTCAAATTGCAGGCAATGAGGGTCGTATTTGAAAATATTGTCTTGTAGAAATTGGAGGTTGGTATTGCGCCGGATTATATCCGATAGGGTAGTACGGCGAACTTCTTCGGTTTCCTGGTAAGTGAGAAGTGGATCGTTTTCGAAATAAAACCGGTCACCCCTCCTCAATCTGGTAAATTGTTCGGTGATCAGTATGGTCATGGTTTCACCGAGCATGGAATTGGGAAAAGACGGTTCAGCGACCATGCCTACCCATGCGTCAATATTATTGATGTCGTTGTTGTACACCCTGGCGAGGGTGGATTGAACCGATGGATCGGATGTGAGTTCTGAAAAAGATTCGATCGGTGCCAGGCCTAGTTGTTGACGCAGTGAGTTGTAATCGGGTACACCGCGTTCGCGTCCTCTCATGATATCCAGCGTGATGAGATCTGATTTGACCTGCAGGCCATTTTTATTATAATTAAAATTGCGAATATCTTCTATCACATCGACATCCATATTGAGTTGTCGTTGGTTGGCCATTCCCTTGAGAATCGGGCTCAGATTTGTTTTTAGAATATGGAGGGGGTTGTACATCAAATCATTGAAGGATAAATGGCCCATTTGATGCGGTTCACAAAAATCATCCGTAAGGGAAATCTGATCGGTCATCAGGGTGTTCCATATCTTGAACCCTGCTGCGCAGAATTCATTGGTGATGCCAGGATCAATCAGATAATTGTATCCTTTGTATTCCCCCAGTTCAACGCCTATAGAGGGGAGCCATTCATTGTATACGATGCTTTGAATGATACCGGCCACCATACTCCGGGCTTTGTGGTACAACGTTTCATCGGTGTATCCGGGAGATTTTTTCAATAATTCATCGCAGAGTCTGTTGTGTTCCCGGACAAAAAGGGTGTGAATACTAAGTATGGCCAGATTTTCATTGACTCTGGGATCCCCTGATACAAAATACCGGGTCTGCCCAGGTATTTCCTGCAGTATCGGAGGCGCATTGGGGTCGGTAGGTCCGTTCAGTTCCCCGTTGGTCGTATTGAATGGCAATAAATTTCCCTCTGATACCTTAAGTTTGCCATCGACACCGCTCCGCAACCAGGCTGCGGTTTCTTCATCACATCCGTAAATGGTAGATGCATCGATAAAAGCCGTGCTGTAATTGGCTACATTTCTGGGTTTTTCGAGGCTATGTCCAGTGCCTTCGATCGATCTGATCCGGTTATAGACCAGGTTTTGAGATCCGCTACAATTGGGGTCCAGGAATTTATCGCAATTGGGAACCTTGACGTATAGTAATTCGTCTGGATTAGGTTTTAGAAATGAAATATCATGTTCGATAAATTTACCGAATGCCCACACCATGCTGGTGAGATTGTGAATATCGGCCTGATTGTTGATAGCTGAAAATATTTCATTTGATACGGTTCGTGCATTGGCTCTGTTCCATCCGGAAGGACTGTTGATCCCGTTGCTGTAATCCAGGGTAGTCAATACCCCCATGGGTTGGTGAGTAGAACCATATTCTGGATTCTCAATATTATTTCCGGTGCCATCCATGCTCCTGGTCAATTGAGCCTGGACCGTCATCACCGTAAACAGAGCGAATGCGACAGATGCTAGGGTTTTATACACACTCATGGTCACGAAATTTAATTTGCGTCTTATCGCGGCACAATTTAGGCATATTTGAGGTATTCCCCACGTAAATATGCAATTTTATGATATTAATGGGATTTATATGTGAATAGTGTGGGGCTGAACGAGTGTATGTTTGCGGATGGGATAGTATTTTACAGTTCCGGTAGCTTAGGAGATTTCGGGCAGAAGTCCGCTCTCTACTCCCATTCTCGCTGATGGGGCGCTCTGTGGATCATCAACCTTCCTGACGGGGTGGAAGCTCCAGCTTCCA
>CALEIL010000376.1 GCA_937876435.1 uncultured Bacteroidota bacterium | reverse complement strand
GTCAAAAAAGATGAAGAAAAACATGATATGTATTTAGATTTTCGTGCACTAGTCTGGACCGGATGAGTGACAAAATCTGCGATGAATTGTGAATTTAAAAATATAATCGTATTTTCGGTGCGCTGGAATAAATTTGGATAAAAAATCTGGTCAAAGGGCGGAATTCTCGGGCGTGAATCTAAGTACACATCCACATTATTCAGAACAGAAGAAGAAAAATAGGTTGTTTTATAGTCTGTCATTTCAGTGTTATATCCTCTGAGTTGTTCACATCATGTGGAAAACTCTGCCGGGGGTGTCCTGAATTTAAAGCTGAACGAACAGCGTTATAGGGAGGTGATCGTTTTCTTTATAGACCATTGACAATTTTTTTATTTTTTTTCGATGGCTATAAACATAAGAAATACAGTGTGTTAGATATTACGACAAAAATATATTAATTTTTTAGCATAATATCTTCGTCAGCAGGATGATTTGGCAAACTATTTGCATTAAAAGGATCATACGTTGCTTGAAAAATATTAACAGGTAATGAAACAATTTAGAATCCGAAGGGGTTATAACATCAATGAAATTTATATATATAACTTAGAAATATATTATAGCCGGGAAATGAACCGGTGGTAAAGATCGTAGTTTTCTTGTTTTGAGACCTTAGTAGAAATTGCCCGAATTTGTTTTCAAATTTGGGCATTTCTCTTTGTAGTGTAAAAATTTGTTCCTAAGTTTGTATCGTTAAATTTAAAAATCAGTTCATAAATGGCTTTTAATACATATACAAATTGGTGGTGGCTTTCTAATCTTCGGGTATCTGGAAGTTAGCCAATTTTGTGTGCATTAAAAACCAAAAAACAGCTTGTTGGGACTTCCGGCAAGCTGTTTTTTTTTAATCTATATTTGCGATGATGAAGATAAATACACGTTCGATACGGATGCTCTCTGACCAACTTACGCCAGTGAGCGCTTACCTCAAAATACGGGACATCACCTCAAAACCCTGTTTATTGGAAAGCAATGATTATCAGTCTTATGAAAACTCCAGGTCGATCATAGGGTTTGATCCTCTGATCGAGATATCGCTGGACCAGGACCGACTGATCGTAACCACCCTGGGGCGGAAAGAGTCAATAGCACCTGGGGGGCGCAATAGCATTCCACAGCTTCTGAATCAGGTCAGGACTTCGATTATCAATGAGGGCGAAGAAACCGAAATCAATGGCTTTTTTGGCCATACGAATTTTGAGGCGGTCCGGCATTTTGATAGCGTCCGGATGGACACCACAAACAACCATTTAGATATCCCCGATCTGCATTATTTCTTTTATCGCTACCTGATCGTCTTTGATCACTACCGCGATCAGATGACATTGATCGAGAACGTGCCTGATGGCGGTACTTCCGATCTGGTCAAGATCAAAAAAATCTTGCTGATGGGTCATTTTGAAGAAAAAAGCTTTTCCAGGACCGGCCAGTCCCGAAGCAATATGACGGATGATGAATATAGGGATTTGGTCAGCAAAGGAAAATACCACTGCAAAGTGGGTGACGTTTTCCAAATCGTATTATCACGTCAGTTCCAGCAACCTTACGAAGGAGATGATTTTACGGTCTACAGGGTTTTACGATCGGTCAATCCTTCCCCCTATCTTTATTATTTTGATTTGGGACACTACCACATATTTGGTTCTTCCCCGGAATCCCAGCTCAATATTTCGGATGGTATGGCCCGTGTCAATCCCATTGCCGGAACCTATCGCCGGACGGGCAATGATCGACAGGATATCCTCAGGGCCCGGGAATTAACCGAAGACCCCAAAGAAGTAGCAGAACATACCATGTTGGTGGATCTGGCGAGAAATGACCTTGGGCGTCACACGAGTGAAATCAGCATCAAGTCGCTGATGGAAATTCAATACTTCAGTCACGTGATCCATCTGGTGTCTACGGTTGAAGGTAAATTGCCAGATGAGTACAACCCATTCCGGATCTATGCCGACTGAAAACTCATGCACAAGTTCCGTATGAAAGTTTTCTCT
>CALEIL010000375.1 GCA_937876435.1 uncultured Bacteroidota bacterium | reverse complement strand
TCTTGTTTTTGTTTGATTATACTTCAGAACCTTCCGGAAACGTATTTTTCGGAGTGTTTCAGGACTATACCGGAATGAAGTAATATGGCTGGTTCCCATTTTCATAATAATACCTTCGGGTAATTTAAGGAAAAATCAGAAACTTCAATTCATGGGTAAGTAAATTTATATTCCCATCTATAATTTTCGTATAGTTTATTATCTTAACCAAAATGAAAAGATGAAGAAGTAACTGACTTTGACTATTCGGGAATCCGTTATTGAGAAAGCCAGGGAATATGCACGGGCAAAAAACAGAGGTTTATCTGATCTGGTTGAAAATTATCTAATTGCCCTGATCGAGAAAGAAACCATTTCCACTGGGAATGATTCACCTACGATAAAAGCAATGACGGGGGCGTTTGAGCTGCCTGAAGATTTTGATTATGAGAAAGAATTGACTGGAATACTGTCTGAAAAATACTTGTGATGGAAAGGGTATTAATAGACTCAGATGTGTTTCTTGATTTCTTTTTTGACAGAAAGCCATTTTCAGTTGGTGCATCTGAAATTTTGAGCCATTGTGAATGTGGAATGATCCCGGGTTTGGTTACTCCGATCATGTTGAGTAATATATATTACCTGTTATGAAAGACCAGTTCCCATAGCAAAGTGATTGCAAATTTGAAGCTTCTGCTTTCGTTTATTGATATTGTTGAAGTGAACAAAGAAATAGTCCTTCAAGCATTAAATTCGGACTTTATGGATTTTGAAGATGCCCTTCAAAATCTTTCAGCGGTTTGCCACGAAGAAGTGAAAATAATTATCACCAGAAATATCAAAGACTGCAGAACCAGCTGGTTAGCTATAATGACCCAGGAAGTTTATCTGATTTCAAGGTAGATATTTTTCATGTAGGGTTTCACATTATCAATAATTGAGAGCTTGCTGTGTATAGTTCATTCCCTTGTCCGGCATGGCTTTGCTATGACTGCCTGGTTTTGGTTAGGAATTTGATTTTCTCGTGAGGGAAGGCTAATCAAGTGTAATAAAATAATTAAAAAAACATTGACGAAATTTTATTTCCCCAAAATATTATCGTAACTTTAACCAAAGCTATTGCTTCATAAGGAACGAAATACAATTGATGGTCCGAAATAATACGGTGATTTTTCAAACTATTAAAATTATATAATAATGGAAGTTCCTTGGTTTACCCCCCCCCAAAAAAAGAATAGTTTTTCTGTTATTCGCAACTTTTTTGTGTTGCCTGATATATCCAAACCATAATTGGGCTCAAACGGCTCCTAATTACAATGGAAAAGATTTGGTAGCCACTTATATGCAGCACAATCATGAGTTTTATACTTTCCCGAATCCAGGCACGCTGATCTCCCTTTCCAACATGGAAAAGATGAATATCAGATCTGAGAAAACGGTTCAGAAAGTTAATATTTATGAAAATAACGGCGAAATGATACGGGAAGTCATTTATATCCAGTCCCCTTCCATACCTGAATGGATGCCTTCTGCGTACAAGATAATTATTTCGGAAACCGGAGCCTGGATTTTTGATAAAGTGGGGAATCGGTTAGGCTTTACTAGAAATTCAGTTAGTGTAGGGGATGAACGAGAACAGGATGTGAAATTATTGGAATACCATTTACAAAATTTTATTCCATTGGCAAAAGCTGAACTGGCTCGACTATCAATTCCAAATGTAACAATTAATGAAGTAGATCCGGGAATATACAAGATCATATCCGAAGATTCAGAAACCACATGGGACACTAAAAATCTGGTGATTCACACAATAGTAGAAGATCAACAGGGAAAATTGAAATCTGAACGAAGTAAATTTTTTGCAAATTCGAATGAAGGTGCCATCATTCCGGTCAAAGAAATGGCAAAGCATTATTTGATGACTCGTGAAGACCAGGTACCCTATTTTAAGATTGAGATGACGGAATACTCAGATTATCAATTCATAAAGACAGGTGAGTTGCGTACATCCCGGACATTAAAGGATAATTTGTTATCCCCTGGATTGATCAGAACCATTGTTCATGATAAGATCATCATTGGTGGTGTGGACCGTTCAAAAGTCGATTTCCATGTAAGAGTTTCAGATGTGACCGGTCGCATTTCGTTGGAACGAAAGTATGCCAATCCGGACAGCCGAATAACGATTGATCTTGGAAATATTCAACCCGGGTTGTATGTGTGCAGTATGAGGTCGGACGACCTGACAATTACTCAAAAATTTATTGCTCAATAAACAAACTCAAAAAATGAAAAATCTATTCTATATACTCATATTTTCATTCACATTTTTATCATATGTTCAGGCTCAGGACAGACCGGAAATTAGGGTGCGAACGGCTGGAGAACGACCCATATACTGGCTGCACGGGTTGGGTGGTAGTCAGTATTCGTGGGATAAGGTCAGCACTGCAGTACAACTCGGAACTACTGGATTTGCAGCGAGAGAGGTTCAGGGCCTAAAACCCACATACGGGCCAAATTCGCTTTCATCTGCGGCCCTGGATCTGGAGGTAGAAATGAAGACCTTTGATGGCGCTTTGGATTATAACAACAATGGCTTTCCTATAGCAGATAATTTGATCATTGCTCACAGCCAGGGAGGTTTAGTTGCCCGAAGACTTGATCAGATCTTCAATTCTCCTACCGATCCGGATCGAAGATTTGGTGGTCTGGTCACATTCGGTACACCACATGGAGGTGCCTATATTTTGAACAGTGTACGTAATGATGATCATCAGGACTTTATTGCCGAGGCATGCGATGCCGTGATGAGTGGCACAATTGCAGATAAGTCTTGCAACTTTTTCGTATGGCTTTTGGGAACTGAGGAGCGAATCGATCTTGTGAAAGACATAATTTGTGAAGACTTTGCTGTATTTGCTGTGGAACAATTCCTGGACGATTATACAACACCCATTACCGATGATTATTACGTCGGGGCCCCGGTGCTTCAAAGTCTGAACAACTATTCCCATCCATATTTAGAAAAGGTAGCTTTTTATTCTGAAGAAGACGATCCGGTTTTTTGGCGATTGATATACAATCTATTTAACGAACCAAATGACTTCCCGGCATTTGGAGCAAATTACGATGACCAGATAGCAGATGAAGCTGGTCTTAATATGTACAGAGCATACGGACAGGCAAATATCTGGGAGTACCGGGCTGATGACCATCCATTAGGTAATTTCTATTGTGGTAATTTTTTCAGTCAGGGCAAGATGTATGACATAAGTGATGCATACACTGTAACCGGCAACTGGTGGGAAAATGCCAATGAAAAATGGGAATTCCTGATTGGAGCGAAAGATATCCAAAATGTCTATCAGGGATATTGTACCTGTATTATCAGGACTCCGGAAGGCTACCTGGATGGTGTAACATACACGGAGTCCAACCCGGCAAACTGTGTGAATTATGAGTCGTTACCCGACCATGAGGAATGTTATCCGACGTATGGGCTGCAAACCGTTTCTTATGATTCCGACGGAGTGGTCGAAGAAGGATCGGCCAGGGATTTTCCCGGAGCTACACAGGTGCAGCTTTTGGGTTCCAACCACCAGCAAATGAGGAATGATGAAAATACGAAAGAAGGATTATCAGACTTATTTAGTGGCTTTCATGGGACATACTTTGCAACGCCAGTTCGATAATGGTGTTCTTTATGTTGAAGAATATAGTATTGTTTTGGTCTCTTACATGCCTACTTTCGTGTTTGGAAGTGAACATACCTAAAACAGAACCTCCTTGTATAGGGTTTTGTGATACTATAACACCTATAGAGATCATTTGGAAAACGCCTATCGTGGAAGACTCATCCGAAGAGATCATCTCGATGTATCCAAAAATATCGGATAGCATGATCATCTTTAGTAATAGGTATTATAAAGGTCAACCAGAAATCTTTAAGGGTTTCAACAAGTTTGATGGTCGGCAAGTTTGGAATTGGCCATTTCCGCATCCTCAAGGAGGAGAGACATACGTTGCTGCCAAATTTAGAAATAAGTATATTACATCAAACCAACTGACTCTTTCCATTGCCACCTATTATTATAATATTGATATCAGAAATGGTTCGGTTGAGTCCGGAACGAGAATTGTGGAATACGCGCAAAATGCCCGCATCAATGTTTTCGGTGATAAAGTCTATTTTACTATGTACACCTGGCCACCCTCCGACACTATGGCTTTCCTGTGTTCCATGGATCTGATGTTTTCCCGGGTGGATACACTGGCAAAGCATGTACACAGGGACGGAGCAGTGCAGCCATCCATTTCTCTGGAGCCACCCTCATTCTGGGTGAGACCTGACGGAGATACCATTGCGGTCTATGTCCTCCGGGGCCATACCGGACCCAATCAAAGCTGGTACGAATTCCACGCGCTCAATTTATCCCAAAAAACGGACACTGGGTATCAGGAGCTCTGGATGCAGGACTCCTTCCCCCATGATGACAATTGCAACGTGGTCGCCGAGCCGATCATTTACCGGGATTCGCTCTTACTGGTACCCGGCCAGGGAGCCGTGTATGGAATCGGGCTGAAAACCGGTGACCTGATTTACAGTACGCCAATACCAGAGGATCTCCTGACAACGGACTTTATCGTGGTGGACGATCGGCTGGTCTTCGTGGACAATCCAGGAGATCTCCACATACTTGACGCCTGGACTGGTGAGATCCTCACCATCATCCCCGACTGTGGGGGAAATGTGTCCAATATGGAAGTACACGATAGCATCGTGTATTTTACCAGTGCAGGGGACGGAAAGCTCTACGCCGTGGACCTCCTCCGGGAAGAGATCGTATGGGAATGGTCTTCACCGCACATAGATGAACAAAGCTTCGCCCAGTTCACCTGGTCAGGTGTGGCCATAGATCCGGAGAATGGCTGGTTGTACACATCGGATAAGGTGTACGCGATGTGCGTGGAGCTTTATGAGCGGGAATGAGAATTCGAAAGAAATTGAGTCATTAAAAAAACACTTATACCGGCCAATTCGCCTGTATGATCCGACATGCGGCGAAATTCAAGAAGTACTACAATTATAGACTCCATTCTTTAGAAGAATATAAATTAATCAAATATAATAAACTATGAATATTGGACTCAAGATTACCCAAATAACGATTACACTACTAGCTTTATTTTTATCCATACTGTATCAGCCCCCGGTATATGGCCAGGACACTACAACATTTTCCCCCACCCGGAATTCCCAGCTCGAGGTTCGAAATGATCTACTAGATAAAAGCCAAAATCAAAAGGTATGGGCCTGGGTCTTGATGGGGGTCGGTGTACCGGTATTATCCGTGGGTTGGATTGGGGGGGCAATAGGAGGTAATGCGGGTCCTGCTTTGGTCGGCCTGGGGATGGTGATCGGAAGCATTACCTTATTTATTGCTTCCAGCAAAAACCAAACCAGGGCATTGAAAATGTACATAGGATTCCTACCCCTACCCGGATTCCATCAAAATGTTGTTCAAAAGAGTTTCAGTTCGGAGTCGTTGATTTTATCAAAATCATTGCCGGGTATTCAATTCACTTATACTTTTTAGCATACTTACGAGCATTTTCAGCATCGGGCTTTATCCAGATGTCAAGGTCCCCATCATGTCGCGGTCTGCCATGCACGGACAGGGCATTCGCTCCGACCACCATCTACTTCACATGATGCTCGTTTAGATGTTTATGAAATCGATAAAATCCTGTTCACGATTCATGGTTCCGTTGCGTGATTGTTTTTTCCATATGTGAGGGATAGGTTCCAAATAACCAACTATAATATGCTCTACGCAGGCGTGTCACCTCAGCAATCCGTTCAGCCACCGGTCGGTCTAATCAAAACTGGATGTCACGCAGGTCTACTTCCGCCATTTTGACCTGTTGGGCAACCATCGCCATTTTCCATTTTTTCATGGGTGCTTTAACGGCTTATGCTATGTAAATATACAGAATTTCAGGCTGAAATCACAGGTGGTCGGCACACCAAATGCAGATACGTTTGGTTTCAATAATGAATTACCCATATTAAAAGTGCCATTCCATTGTGGAAATTATTCAAAATACCTCCATATACTATTGACTACAAAACCCTTATGAAAAATAATATCCTCTTACACACTGGACAATTGGATCAGAAGGCGCAAAAATCACCGGTATTATATCTTTACTTTACAACCTGACCTCGTAAATTCTACACATTATGACTCTTAACTCCTTAACCTGGAAGCCCGATCTGTACGACAACAAACACGATTTTGTGTCCCAATACGGACACGACCTGATCCAATTATTGAATCCTACGAAAAATGAACGCATCCTTGACCTGGGCTGCGGAACGGGCCAATTGGCCCATGAGATCTCTGAATTGGCTAGAGAAGTCGTCGGGATGGACTATTCCACGGATATGATCCAAACAGCCCGGGAAAATTACCCCCAAATTGAATTCAGGGTCATGGACGCCGCTGATTTTTCCTTCCCCGAACCGTTTGATGCCATCTTTTCCAACGCAGCTCTGCATTGGGTGAAGGACTATAACGGGGCAGCGAGATCCATGTACGACAACCTCAAACCAGGTGGCCGGCTGGTACTAGAAATGGGCGGTCAGGGCAACGTAGCGACCATCGCCCATACCTTACAGCAAGTGCTGGCCGAGCACGGTTATATCCCTCAGAGCACATACTTTCCCTGGTACTTTCCCACGATCGGCGAATACGCGTCTGTACTCGAAGCGGCGGGATTCCGGGTGATTTACGCCCACCATTACGACCGGCCCACGGAACTCAAGGATTCGGATGCCGGCATCATCGATTGGCTGGATATGTTCGCAGAGGGATTTTTTGCGGATGTATCCCTCAATGCCCGGATCGATCTCATGCACGAAGTGCAGGAACAAGTCAGACCGACCTTGTTCCGGGACGGGAAATGGTACGCGGACTACAAAAGGCTGAGGGTCGTGGCGGAAAGAGGATGAGGTTGACTCCGGATCAAGTCCGGAGTGACGTTCGGATCAAGTCCGGTTCCGGGTCAAGCCCGGAATGACGGGCGGTGCATGACGTTTGGATCACACCTTGCAGCTGGGAGGTAAACTCCGACAATAAATTTAGGTGTAGTAAGCGGCTAAAGCAAATCGTATTTACAGGCATTCCGCTGGGAAGTTGGAGCCCCAGCTCCGACAAAAAAATTAAGTGTAGTAAGCGGCTAAAGCAAATCGTATTTACCGGCAATCCGCTGGGAAGCTGGTTGGCAACGATGGTTTCCTGTTTTAGTAATATTTTCCTTAATTGTTGTATCCTGACTGTAGACCTTTTTTTAACAGTGGAAAACGACGGATGTCGGAACGAGTCCGCCATCCTGCAAGATGAAAAAATCAAGGGTTTTTTCCGCAGAGCTGGGGCTCTGCGATCCCAGGTGAGCATCCTACGCTCCGCTGCGGATGCTAAGCAATTACCAGCATTCCGCTGGGAAGTTGGAGCCCCAGCTCCGACAAAAAAATTAAGTGTAGTAAGCGGCTAAAGCAAATCGTATTTACCGGCAATCCGCTGGGAAGCTGGTTGGCAACGATGGTTTCCTGTTTTAGTAATATTTTCCTTAATTGTTGTATCCTGACTGTAGACCTTTTTTTAACAGTGGAAAACGACGGATGTCGGAACGAGTCCGCCATCCTGCAAGATGAAAAAATC
>CALEIL010000374.1 GCA_937876435.1 uncultured Bacteroidota bacterium | reverse complement strand
GGAAATAGCCTATCCTCCGCAGGAACTTTTGGAATACGTCCTACGTCGGTTCGTAAATCATTTCCAAATACCCAGGGGTACTACCATTGTCAGTCAACGTTTTAACATGGTAGAATTGTCCCGGGTGCTCGAATTATCTTCTTTTCAAATACATAGTGCGTTTGGACTGATGATGAAAATGAAAATATTGGAATACCAGGAACCTGTGCTTCAGGAGGCAGGAGTTACCATCCTGATGAACCCGGACCGTGCGCTGGATGTACGCAAACAATTTCCCCGGCTGTATGAAATAATCGATTACTGGGCCAGAACCGTGGACAATGCGTTCGGGTCCGAGATCAAGGTCGATGTGGATGACATATCCCACGAGCTTTCCGCTTCTACCAGGGACATTGCCCAAAGGCTGGAAGCCCTCCACAGGTATGGCCTGGTGAATTATAAAGAACAGGCTGAGTATGGGTCCATCTTGTTTTTGCAGGGCAGGCCGTCTCTGGACCGCGTCAGATTTGATATGAAGCTGGTGGAAAATCTGAGGCTACGACAATTGAACGGACTGGAGAATATGATCGCATACGTCCATGAAAAAAGATGCAGATTTGGATTTCTTCAAAAATATTTTGGGGAAAACCCGGAATCCGAGTGTGATCATTGTGATCTGTTTTACCGAAAACATGGTCATAGTGGTCAGACGATCCGGAAAAAATCACTCGAATTGTGGAACCAAATCCCTGAAAACGGTATCGATCTATCCGATTATGTAGTGGGTCAAAAAAATGAATTCCAGGCTGAGGAAGTGGTCAGAAACCTATACAGGAATCAGAAAATAAAATATTCGTCTGGTAAAATTTATAAGAATCAATGAAGCCCCTGATCTCGATATGGACCAGCTCCCAATATCCCTTCGATCAGCGGATCCAACGGATCAGGAGTACGATGGAAGATATGGGCGCTTCGGTGACCGTTTGGGATCGAAAGATTCCCGGAAATCCCGAAGGCCGTATAACCACCAACCACGATCATGGTCCGGCTTTTTATTTTGAACTTAACCGGCAAATAGCTCATTTGGTCAATCAACATAGATCGGATTTGGTATATGCGGCTGACATCGACGTCATGCCGGGACTGATGTGGGGCTTGAGAGGCACTGCAGAAAATCCTGTTGTTCTGGATCTTCATGAATGGTTTCCAGAAGTGATAGAGCTGGTTCATAAACCTCTTAAAAGGCTGTTTTGGAGATGGGTCGAAAACCGGAGTGTGCAGTTTGCCCATACACTGATCACGGTAAATGAGTCTTTTCAGCAGGTTTTTGAAGAACAGTACGATCGCGATTTTACGGTCATACGAAACGTACCACTGCTACAACCCACGCATCATGCGGATCCTGATATTCGGTTGAACAACAAGATTTTATATTACCAGGGAGCTTTAAACGCAGGACGAGGACTTGAAGTGGCTATTCGGACGTTGCATTTGCTTCCTGAATGGAAGTTGTGGTTGGTGGGGGAAGGGGACTTCACCGGAGATCTTCACCGTATAGCAGATTCCGAAGGCCTGGGGGATCGCGTGACATTCTATGGAAGAAAACTTCCCCATGAATTGTCCGAACTGGCAGGTCAGACGACGGTGGGATTGAACTTACTCGAGAATAGATCCCGCAGCTACTATTACAGCCTGGCGAACAAGTATTTTGATTATATTCATGCCGGGTTACCTGCTGTTCACATGGATTTTCCAGAGTACCGTAAACTCATATTTGAGGTAGAAGTGGGAAATCTGATCGGTGAATTAACTGCCCGGGCTGTAGTTGAGGCAATAACCAAATTGGTACGGGATAAGGATCAGTATATCAGGATGATAGGTTTGTGTAAGAATGCCAGGATGAAATATCACTGGGAAGCAGAATCCCGGGGTTTGGTCCACTTGCTGGAACCTCTACTTCAAAACCGACCATAGAATGAACTAAGTAGCAGGCGGTCCCTGACCCGGGATCAAAAAGGAAGAACTTATAACATCGCTTTTCAAAGTCTTACATACATTTGTGGCAGGAAAAACTAGAGGTATTTGATTCAGGATATTTCATATAAAAGGATCTTATTTCTTGCACTTCCCATCATGGTGGGCAGTTTGGTGCAGAATGCTATCGCTATGATGGATAGTTTGTTTTTGTTCTACCTGGGTGAAAACGACTTCGCTGCGATCGGTTTTGTAAGCGCATTTTACCTGATTGTAGTATCCATAGGTTACGGGTTTTCGCGGGGTGGACAGATCATCATGGCCCGGCAGGATGGGGGGCAACAGCTCCGGCGTATTGGAATTACCTTCAATACAAATCTGGTCATGCTTTTTATCCTGGCTACGATATTTTTTGTGCTTCTCCGATATCTGTCCCCCTGGTTTCTCAAGTTTTTGATGAGCAATGAGGGTATTTATGAGAAAAGTGTGATCTATCTCTATCACCGGTCGTGGGGAGTGTTTTCGGGATTTCTGGGATTGGGGATGATCGCGCTCTATACCGGGGTGTCCAATACCAATTTCCTGGTCTTTGCGACGGTGATCCTGCTGGGGACCAATATGGTATTCAATTATGGGCTGATATTCGGTAATCTGGGGATGCCGCAGCTCGGAATAGCTGGTGCAGCCATTGCGAGCAATGTTTCAGAAATAGCCGGTTTGATCGCTTTTGCCATCAATATCCGATGGAGCAGGGACTTCAAAAAGTATCACATTCCATCCAAGGTTCTGGCAAATTTTCAGATTAGCAAAGATATTCTCAAAATATCCATGCCTCTTGTGTTGCAGGCCAGCGCCGGGGTGGCGAGTTGGTTCGTATTGTTTACCCTGGTGGAAAATATGGGGGAACGTCAATTGGCCATTTCCAATCTGGCACGGATCTTCTACCTTATACTGAGCATTCCTCTTTGGGGTTTTTCGGTTTCGGTCAATACCATGGTCAGCAATGCCATGGGATCCAGAAATTATGGAAATGTGTTGGCTATCGTCAAGCGAACTTCTATCCTGGCCTTTGCAATCACGATGCTGGTGGCGGTTCCCGTGCTACTGTTTCCCGAATTTTTTGCAAATCCGGTACTCAA
The DNA here is from genome assembly GCA_937876435.1 of uncultured Bacteroidota bacterium. Taxonomy (GTDB): domain Bacteria; phylum Bacteroidota; class Bacteroidia; order Chitinophagales; family Saprospiraceae; genus Membranihabitans. Next base: position 4,604 of record CALEIL010000374.1, on the reverse strand, counting down.
TGATGATCAGATGATCGTGGTTCACCAGTCAAAGGGAGTATTGCGAATCGTACTGGCTATTCTCGTATTTTATATTCTCGGTACGGTGATTTTTCAGGGGATGATCGGCACTGGAAAGGTCATTCTGTCCTTGACGATTCAATTGATTTGTGTGGCATTTTACGTCGTGTTGTTGATCGTAGGAGTGAAGGGGATGGGAATGGGCCTTGAAGCTGCCTGGGCAACTGAGATATTGTATTGGGTTGCTATATATGCTATTAACGTAGTGTATTTTAAGTATTACTTCAATAAGTAGCCCGGTTTTCCACATTATGTTAATATGAGTTTTTTTTAAATATAAATTTTCACGTATTTTGCGCTTATGCGATTATCGAGAATAGAGATCAAGGGCTTCAAGAGTTTTGCCGACGAAACCCATATTTTATTTACGGATAATATCATCGGTATAGTGGGTCCCAATGGTTCCGGTAAGAGCAATATAGTGGATGCTATCCGGTGGGTTCTTGGTGAACAAAGCAGCCGGGAACTCAGACTCGAAACTATGGGGGATGTGATTTTTAATGGATCCAAAGGAAAGAAGCCAGGCGTTATGGCCAGAGTATCGATTACCTTTGAGAATACCAAAAATCTGCTTCCTACTGAATACACCGAAGTCACGCTGACAAGGAAATTATTTCGATCCGGGGATAGCGAGTATTCCATCAACGACGTCAAATGTCGTCTCAAGGACATCCGGGGACTTTTCTTGGACTCCGGTATCGGATCCAATTCGTATGCAATTATCGCCCTGGGTATGGTGGATGATATCCTGGCAGATAAGGAAAATGCCCGGCGTATGATGTTTGAAGAAGCTGCCGGTATTTCCAAATATAAGGAAAGGAAGAAAGAAACGCTCAGCAAACTCAAGCATACGGAAGAAGATCTTGACCGGATCGAAGACCTCGTTTTCGAGATCGATAAAAACCTGAAATCACTCGAAAGACAGGCGCGTCGTACGAAGAAATTTTACGAGATCAAGGATTCCTACAAGACACTCAATATCAATCTGGCTGCCCTCCATTTGCTCGAGCACCGGAAAGAAAAAAGGGAGACAGATCAGAAATTACAAGAGGAATCCGGCAGGATCCGGAACCTGGAAACCACCATCACGCAAAAAGAGGCAGAGATCGAATCGGTGCGGAAGTCGCATACAGATCAGGAGATAGAACTTTCCAAATCACAAAAGGAAATCAATGAGCTGGTTTCACAGATTCGGAATACGGAGGAGAATCTGAGAATCGGAAAACAACAACTGGAATTCAGAAGAAAAGAGAAGGATGAACATACATCGCGAATCGGAGTTCTCCAACGAGAATTGGAGGTGCTGGAAGATAAGTCTCTGCAATACGATGAACGCGTCAACAAGGAAAGGTCTGTGCATCTTCAATTGAAGACGCAATGGGAAAAAACGTCTGAAGAACTCAATTCGCTCAAAGCCAAATACGAATCCAGTAAAATTTCGTTTGACAGTCAGTACGAGGAAATCCGGAGGCTGGAAAAGGAAACCAATCAGCTGGAGAAATCCATCGCTATCAGTGAGTCACGGCGTGAATCGTACGTGAAGGATGAAAAGCGCCTGAGAGATACCATCCAGCAAATTCAAACCGCTCTGGAGTCCAGAGAAGGAGAGGTCGAAGCCCTGGAGAAAGATGAGGCACGATGGACTGCCAAAATCGAGAAACAGGAGGAGATTATTTTCGCTCGCAATGCCGAGAAGGAGGAACTCGAAAATAAGGAAGAGTCCATAGTGAAAGTCTTGCAACGCCTCAACCGACAACTCGATGCCAGGACCGACGAACGAAAATTGCTCATCGGATTTATGAAAAAGATGGAAGGTTTTCCGGAGAGCATCCGATTTTTATCCCGAAGCGAGTCCTGGAAAGGAAAGGGCATCATTCTTTCCGATCTTTTGTCCGCTGAGCCACCATACAGAAGTCTGCTGGAGTCCTATCTGGATCAGTACCTCAATTATTTTGTAGTGGAGACCGTGGATGATGCCGTGGAAGCCGTCCGGCTTCTCAGTGATTCGGATAAGGGAAGAGGTAATTTTTTCATTCTCGACGAGCTGGATGAAGAAGCAGAAGACCAGGCTCCAGGTGTTGAACACGCGGTAAAAGCGCTTGATCTGGTAAAATTTGACCCCAAATACGGGGTCCTTTTCCGGCAGTTGTTGAAAGATGTTTACTTTACTGAATCCCACACCACGACTTCGTGGGAAGACGACGTCGATCGGGTATTGCTGTCGACAGATGGGCGGATACAGCGAGCCAGGGGCCGGCTGACCGGAGGGGTAGTCAGTCTTTTTGAAGGAAGTAAGCTGGGCCGGCAACAGCAGATTGATCAACTGGAAGTGGAGATTGAGGAGATTCGTGTAAAAATAGAAAATTGTGAGGAAGAGCTGGATCAGTTGAACGACCGGATATCTGATTTGGATACTGAAGACCTGGAGGAAAAACTCCGGTCCTGGAAAAAAGAACTCAGTTCCGTCCAGGCTGGAAAAATGAAAATCACGACGACCAAAGAAATTGAACTGCAATCTTTGGACAGGGAAGAAAAAGCCCTCAATGAGCTCATCACCGCCAGGAGCACCGATTCCCAATCCTGGGTCGCCCAAAAAGATCAATATAATGTTCTCCAGCAAAATCTGGAAGCCAGACAACGGGAATTGGCTGATAAAGATTCCTTGTACCGCTCTTTATCGGACCAGTACAGCGAACTGCGGCAGGTCTACAACCAAATGCACATAAAAGTGGTGCAGCAAGAAAACCTTCTCGATACTCTGAATCGCGAGCTGGAAATGATTTCGGAAAAGAAGACTTCACTTCAGAAAGACATCGCGTACTCGATCCAAAAAATTGACGAATCAGAGGAGGCTACACAGAAACACCGCTCTTCCATCGATAGATATGAAGAAACCCTGAAGGAAGACATCAAAAGGAGGGAGGCTATGGAAGCTCTCCTCAACGATGCCGAAAAAAAGTATTACAAGGCTCGTTCTACTATCGGACAACTGGAGACAGAAGTCAAAACCCTGAATCAGCAGTTCCGAAATTCGCAGTCTCTGATCAATGGGTGGAAGGATGTTTTGAACTCTACCCGCTTTGCCATGACCCGGATCATCGAACGCATGCAGATCGAATTTGGGGTAGGAGAGAAGGATATTCCGGAAGAAGTGGTTCCAGAACTACTCCAGGACAGGGCGTCTATGGAAGAGGATTGTGAGAGAATCAAAACCAGGATCCAGAATTACGGAGAAATCAATCCCCTGGCAGTAGAGGCTTTCGATGAGATCAAGGAACGGTACGATGACATCGTCCAACAACGGGATGACGTGGTCAAAGCCCGGCAACAGTTGATGGAAACCATTGACGAAATTGAATCCACTGCTACTGAAAAATTTATGGATGCGTTTTCCCAGGTCCGGGAAAACTTCATCCAGGTATTCAGGAGGTTGTTCACCGAAGACGATACCTGTGATCTGATCCTTCTGGATACCGAGAATCCTTTGGATTCGAAGATTGAGATCATCGCAAAACCAAAAGGGAAAAAACCCAAATCGATCAGTCAGTTGTCCGGAGGCGAGAAAACCCTCACCGCTACCGCCTTGTTGTTTGCGCTGTATCTATTGAAACCCGCACCATTTTGCATTTTTGATGAGGTAGATGCTCCGTTGGATGACGCGAATATTTACAAGTTCAATCGGATTATCAAGGAATTTTCACGCGATTCTCAGTTTGTCATTATTACCCACAACAAATTGACGATGGAAGCCGTCGATGTAATCTATGGGGTTTTCATGGAAAATACGGGAATTTCGAAGGTCGCGGCAGTGGATTTCAGACACCTGGATGAAGTGTCCGAACTGGCCACGGTGGGATAATACCACTTTCTGGTGGCAATCTTTCTGGTGCCAATCTTCCTTTGAGAATGAACATTTCAGGTGATTACTCCGGCTTTATTGACACAATATAATGATCGGATCGGTCTGGATCGTATTGCTGAAATGACCGGCACGGTCCCGGATGAAAATATCATAACGAAGCGTGTCGGTGGGAAATTGGAGCGATGGTTCGCAGGGTGGTGTACCGTCGGGATAAATGCAACAGGTGGTATAAATGGTGACCGTAATTTCTCCACGGACTCCCCGTTGGGCTCCTTCGGGCGGGAATTCAGGAAGCCTGTATTTGCTGGCAATAAATTGATCCCGGTTGTCCCTGATAAAAATATTGAGACTGTCCTGATCTCCGAGATCGCCGTCACCGTCGGTGAAAGAAAAGGTCACCCGGATGGAATCCGTATTGAAACTATTCTGAACCATCTGATTATTCTCCATCGAAACAAATTCAATGGCAGGTTCGATGGGAAAATCCGGACGCGAGACACAGCTTACCAAGCTGGTTATTATCGTGGCCAGGATTCCTAAACAGATGTATTCAATTGGTTTCATGTTGGTTCAAAAATAAGCATATTTTATGGAAAATGCAGGTAATATTTCTATTACTTCTCCGTCTGTTATCGTGGAACGCAGTGGCATGTACCAGGTATATGTGGTTTGCAGGAGAATG